>CAKTXU010000083.1 GCA_934630995.1 uncultured Eubacteriales bacterium | reverse complement strand
CAGCTGCGCCGCTCCGCGGTCTTCGGATACGGCCAGCATGGCCCGTCCCGGCTTGCTCTTGCGAATGAAGAGGGTCAGGGAGATCATGATGATAAGGGAGACGACGATGGTTACAACGGCCTCCCATTTGATGGTCAGCGCCCCGCCGGCCAGCTTGATGGGCTCCAGGCCGATGACGGAATTAAAGGAATTGGGGGTAGCGCCGAATATCAGGAGCGCCAGATTTTGCAGCAGATAGCTGACCCCGATGGCCGTGATCAGCACCGCCAGCGGCTCGGCCTGACGCAAAGGGCGATAAGCCACCCGCTCGATGGTCACACCCAGCAAAGTACAGAAAAGAATAGAGGCCAGGACACCCAGCCAGACGTTTCCGCCGAGGGTCTGGGCGATGGTGAACACCACATAGCCGCCCACCATGATGACGTCGCCGTGGGCGAAATTCAGCATCTTGGCGATGCCGTAGACCATCGTGTAGCCCAGCGCGATGAGGGCATAGATGCTCCCCAGGCTGATGCCGTTTATCAGATAGGAAATAAAGCTCATTATTGAATCCGCCCCTTACACATGTTACGGCGAGGTATCCTGTCGCTCCACGGCCGCCGCGGGAAATACGGGATGAACGAACGAAAAGGACACTCAGAAAAGAGCGTCCTTTTCGTTTTTGTCAGAAGACTCTTTCCATTAATACGTCACATGGCGGCATAAACGCCGTTGACAATCTTCATCGCACGGGGCTCCTTGTTGGGCTCGCCCTTTTCATCCCATACGATGCCGGCGCCGGTCACGCCGTCCAGGGTAATCTGGGTCATCACGCCCTTGAGAGCCTCACACATCTCGGACGCGGTCATATCGGGGGTGAGATTGGCTTTTTCCGCAGCGGCCTTGATGGCGTAAATCACATCGTAAGCGTCGGCCGCGAACTGGTTGGGAACCTCATTGTTGAACTTGGCCTTGTAGGCGGCCACAAAGGTCTTGGTAGTCTCGTCCTGGGCATCGGGCGCAAAGGGGGTCAGCAGCATGACGCCCTCGGCCAAAGACTTGTCGAAGTCCTTCACGGTCATCAGGCCATCCAAGCCGTCACAGCCGAAGAACTTCGGCTTATAGCCGGCGTCGTTGGCCTGACGCAGGACCAGGGCGGCCTGGGTATAGTAAATCGGCAGGAAGACCAGATCCGCGCCCGCGTCCTTAGCCTGCTGAATCTGCACGGTAAAATCGGTGTTGCTGTCGGAGGTAAAGGCGCCCTCCGCCACGATGTTCAGATTCTGCGCCTGTGCCTCGGTCTTGAACTTGGCAAAGATACCGGAGGAATAGGGATCGGAGCTGTCGTAAATCACAGCGACCTTTTCCGCGACCTTATTCGTGGCTATGTATTTTGCGGACGCAGCGCCCTGGTTGGGATCGGAGAAGCAGATCCGGTAGGCGTTGGGCTCGGTGAGACAATCCACCGATGTGGCCGAAGGTGTCATCATAAACATGTTGTCTTCCTTGGTTTTGGCAGCCACAGCCACGCAGGGCTTGCTGGTAACGGTGCCCATGGAGATCTTCATGCCCCAGTCCTTCAGGGCGTTGTAGGCATTGACCGCCTTCTCCGCGTTGTTTTCATCATCCTCGAATTTGAACTCGATCTTTTTGCCGCCTATACCGCCGGCCTTGTTGATTTCCTCAACCGCCAGCTCCGCACCCTTCTTCACGGCCAGACCGTATTGCGCCGTATCGCCGGTACCAGGGCCAACGGCGCCGATGGGGAAAACATCCTTGCTGGCTTTGGCGTTGCCTCCGCAGCCTGCAGCCATGCCGGTCAGGACCGCACAGGCCGCAATCAGAGAAAACAAACGAGCTTTTTTCATACAAATCCCTCCACGATAGTTCACGGCGCAGCCGTGATGCTTACCATTATGAATAAACTGTGTCATCGATTGTTTCATTATAAACGATAACCCCTGCGGATTTCAACCCTTTTTTCCACTTAGTGTGTAAAAGTACGCAACTTGTTCTCAGCCTCTGTATTTCGAGAGACGAAAGCCAGCCCTGAATGCGCCGTGGGGAACCGCCTGTGCAGGCGGTTCCCCACGGATCTTATGTATGCGGCAGCCGCACGATAAAGACGGTGCCCTTGCCCGGCTCGCTGTCCAGACGGACATCGCCGCCATAAAGGCTGACGATATGCTTGACGATGGACAGTCCCAGGCCGGTCCCTCCCTGTTCCCGGGAACGGCCCTTGTCCACCCGGTAAAACCGCTCAAAAACCCGCTCCCGATGCTCGGGAGGGATACCGATACCGGTATCCCTGACCCGGATGACCGTCATCCGTCGCTCCACCGCTGCGGAGAGCTCCGCCGTACCGCCCTCCACATTGTATTTCACCGCGTTTTCCAACAGATTTTTCAGCAATTGGTAAAGCCGGTTGGAATGGGCCCGCACCAGAATGCCGGGTTCGACGCTCACCGCCAGGGTGATATGACGCGCCTCCGCCTCAGGACGCAGGGTATCCTCCACCCGTCTGGCTACCGGCAGAAGAGGGGTCAAAGGCACCTCTGAATCGGACGGACCGTTTTCAATCTCCGACAACTGCAGGAGATCATCGGTCAGCTTTTGCAGACGCTCGGCTTCTATTTCAATAATTTCATAAAAAGATTGGGCGGTTTCCTCATCCCGGTGCCCGCTCCTGAGCAGCTCGATATACCCTCGTATGGATGTCAGAGGCGTCTTCAGCTCATGGGTCACGTTGGCGACAAATTCACTGCGCATGACCTCCAGCTTGCGCAGGCGGGTGACGTCACCGACCACCGCCAGGGCGCCGCCGGCCTCCCCTTCTCCGCTGACCCGCGCGGCATAGACCTGCAAGACCCGCTCGGGGGCTGTCAGAAGCAGGGTGTCCCGGACCGGCTCTCCGCTTTCCGCCGCCTTGTCAAGCATCGATTGAATATAGGTATAACTGGTTCCGCATTCGCGCAGGCGGCGGGCTGTCAGAGGACAATCCCCCAGCAGCTCCCGCGCCCGGTTGGTCATCAGGGCTATTTCGCCTCCCGCGTCCACCGCGACGACACCGTCGTCCATCCCTTGGAGAATTCCCGCCAGCTGATTGTTGCTCTGCTCGAGCTCGGACTGGGCGGAGGCCAGACGCTGGGACATGCGGTTAAAGGCGCCGGAGAGCTCCCCCATTTCATCGGGCGCATCCTCCACCCGAACCCCCACATCCCCATCGGAGATGGAGCGGGCCGCCTTAATCAGGGCGTGCAGCGGCTCCATCAGGCGGCCGGCGGCGTAATGGGCGGAGAAAAGCGCGACAATCAGCCCGAGAAAAATGCCGATGCCCGCACAGCACCACAGCATGAGCTGCACCCGACCGAAGCCCTTGAGGGGAACGGAGGCGCGATAAACAACGGCCTCCCCTTCCGGCGTATCCAACCGATCGGCCAGATACATCATCCGAATCCCCTGGGTTTCGCTGTGTCGGATATCCCGCCCGCGGCCGGTGCGCAGGGCCGTCTTCACTTCCGGACGCTCCCTGTGATTTTCCATCTCCCCGACTGCGCTCTGGCTGTCCCCCAAGACCAATCCGTCCTCCGCAATAATTGTCAGCCGCATTTCCTCGCCATTTTCGGCCAGCAGCTTCCCGATTTTTTGGGCGATGGCCGCATACTCCCCGTCCGCAGCCTCATACCCCTCCGCCATCACCAGGGCGGTGGAGAGCCTCTGCTCCGCGTCGTCGGCATAAAGCTGTTCCATCAGGGGGACGGCAAACAGGAACGCGATGATCAGTCCGGCCAGAATGGAGATAAGCGCCGCACGGAAAAAGCGTCTTCTCATGCCGTCCCTCCTTCCCATACGCCGATCGGCTTAACCGGCGGGTTCTTCATCAGCAAAGCGGTAGCCTACGCCCCGCACCGTCAAGATGAGCTTCGGATTGTCCGGCTCGTCCTCCAGCTTCTGACGGAGATATCGGACATGAACGTCCACTGTACGGGTGTCACCGTAAAAATCGATTTTCCACACCGTGTCCAGCAGCATCTCCCGTGTGAATACCCGCCCCGGGGATTTCATCAGGGTATACAGCAACTCGAATTCCCGCTGGGTCAGCTCTACCGGCACGCCGTTTTTCATCACCCGATGACGGCCATAATCCAAGGAAATCCCGCGGCAGGACAGAAGCTGTTCCTCAGGGCCGGCCAGATATTCCTGGCGGCGGATAACCGCACGCACACGGGCGGCCAGTTCCTTGACGCTGAAAGGCTTGGTGATATAGTCATCCGCCCCCAGTTCAAGCCCCAGCACCCGATCCACCTCGTCGGTGCGGGCGGTCATCATCAGAATGGGCAGGGGACGGGTTGCGGGATTCTGCCGCAGCGCCTTCAGCACGGACAGCCCGTCCTGTCCCGGCATCATCCAATCGAGCAGTATGGCGTCGGGCAGCTTCTGATTGATTGCGTGGAGCAAAACAGCGCCGTCGGAAAACTCAGCGGTTTCAAAGCCCGCGTCCCGCAGGCCGATGGAGGCGAGCCTCCGGATATGGGGCTCGTCGTCCACGATGTAGATGAGCGGCATAGCGCACCTCCCGCCGCCTGTTTGGCGGCTGATTCAGCTTCCTCACAAGCTGATTGTTGAACACAGTCAACATTATATACTTAACGGTGCCGGTTTGTCCAGACAGAAGGCATCCGTGCCTCTTATTGCCCCGCCTGGGTGTCGTTGAGGTTGGGATGCACCCCAGTTTCCACGAACACGGCCCATTCCGCCAAATTGGTGGCGTGGTCGGCAATCCGCTCGATATATTTGGCAATAAACATCAAATCCACATTTTGAGGGATGTCCGCCCCGCCGCGGCCAATCTGGCCACACAGCTCCAAAATGGTATTGGAAAAAAGGGAATCCACCTCATCATCGGCCGCGCAGATGGATTCAGCCAGCCGGCAGTCCCGCCGTATATACGCATCCAGCGCCCCGCAAAACATCTCCCTGGCCTTGTCGAACATATACAGCAGTTTTGGCGACGGCGACAGCGCGGCAATTCCAGCCACGGTGGAGAGAATTTCGCAGATATCGGCGCACTGATCGGCGATGCGCTCCATGTCGGTGATAATTTTCAGCGTGGCGGTGATGGTGCGCAAATCCCGCGCCAGGGGCTGCTGAAGGGCGATGAGATTCATGCAGCTCTGCTCGATACTCTTTTCCCGGGCATTGATATCCGCGTCTCTGGTAAAAATATTTCCAGCCTTCGCCACATCCATGGTTTTCAGGCACTGAATGGTTCCCTGCATCAGGGCATCCACCCGGCGTCCCATTTCTGCCAAATCCCCATTGAGCCGCTCCAATTCCTGATCAAATACGTTTCTGGGCATCCTTCCCTCATATCCTTTCTGCATTTTATGCCCCGCTGCTTTTATTTCCCTTTAAAAAGGCGCGACATAAAACCTCTCTGATATAGGGCGATAACCTCATCGCCCGTTTAAGCGGCAAGCCGTTTTTTGCGGCTCAACCGAAGCGTCCGGTGATGTAATCCTCCGTGCGCTTGTCTCGGGGCGTGTTGAACATGACGACGGTGTCGTCATATTCCACGATTTCCCCCAGCAGGAAGAAGGCGGTTTTATCCGCGATGCGGCCTGCCTGCTGCATGTTATGGGTCACGATGACCACGGTGTAATTCTTTTTCAGTTCCTGCATCAAATCCTCGATTTTCAGGGTGGATATGGGATCCAGCGCCGAGGTAGGTTCATCCATCAGCAAAATATCCGGCTCAACGGCTAGGGCGCGGGCGATACATAGCCGCTGCTGCTGACCGCCCGACATGCCCAGAGCCGATTCCTTCAGCCTGTCCTTGACCTCATCCCACAGGGCCGCCCCTCGCAGGGAGACTTCCACCAGCTCGTCAAGCCGTTTCTTGCTCCGGATCCCGTGAACCCGCGGCCCATAGGCGATATTATCGTAGATGCTCATAGGAAAGGGATTTGGCTTTTGGAAGACCATCCCAGCCCGCTTGCGCAGCAGAGTCACGTCGGTACGGGGATCGTAAATATCCTCCCCGTCGATGGAAACCTTGCCGGTGATCCGACAGCCCGCGACCAGGTCGTTCATCCGGTTGATGGTTTTGATGCAGGTGGACTTGCCGCAGCCGGAAGGGCCGATAAAGGCTGTGATTTCATTGGCGGCGATGCGCAGATCGAGTCCCTTCAGGGCGTGAAATTCCCCATAATACAGGTTTAGATCCTCCATCACGATTTTGTCGTTCATAGATATGATCAGGCCTTTCGTTCAAACTTCATAATGCCTCAGCCTTTTTTCAGAAGGCGGGACAGGAGACTGGCCAGACGATTGAGAATGAACACCAGAATCAGCAGTACCGCCGCCGTGGCAAAGGCGATATGAAAAGCATTGGGATCCACCGCCTCCCGCGCGGTCTGATACAGGTGCAGGGTCAGGGTGCGGCCGCCGCTCAGAATATGACCGAAAAAGCTTTTGGGCATATCGGTGGACAGGCCGGAGGTAAATATCAGCGCCGCCGATTCGCCGACAATGCGTCCCATTCCCAGGATGACAGCGGTCAAAACGCCCGGCATGGCGCAGGGCAGCACAATTCCCAGGACGACCCGCAGCTTGCCCGCGCCCAGCGCCATAGCGCCCTCTTTATAACTTTCAGGAACCGACAGCAGGCTTTCCTCCGTCGTGCGCACAATGGTCGGCAGAATACAGAGGGTCATGGTCAGGCAGCCGGCCAGAATGGAGGTGCCCAGCCCCAGCATCTGGCAAAAGATTGTATAGCCGAACAGGCCGAACAGAATGGAGGGCACGCCGGACAGCACCTCTGTAGTGAAGCGAATGGATTTCACCAGCCTTCCCTGCCGGGCGTACTGGGTCAGATAGATGGCGGAGGAAATACCGACAGGGGTGACGATAAGCAGGGTGATAATCACGATATAAAGGGTGCTGATGATCATAGGCAGGATTCCCCGTCTGGTTTCATCCCGGGCGGAATAGGTGGTGGTGAGGAAATCCCATGTGATATGGGGCAAACCGTTCACCAATATGTACCCGATGAGACCGATCAGCACGGCCACGGTAATCCCCGCAGCCAGATAGATGAGTCCTTTGAGAACGATATCCCCCGGCCGAATCCGTTTGCGGTGGAGGGAGAGAGGCCGGACATCCCCCGCCTTCAGAACGGCGGCATCATTCCTTTCCATCGACTTTCACTCCCCTCTTCGACAATATCGTAAAGGATATGTTGACAATCATGATGAAGATAAAGAGCACCAGACCGATGCTGAACAGCGCCTGCCTGTGAAGGCCGGAGGAGTAACTCAGCTCCAGCACCACGCCGGTGGTCAAAGGCCGGACCGTCCCCAGCAGATCAGGAAAATTGACCATATTACCGCAGACCATGATAACCGCCATGGTTTCACCGATGGCCCGCCCCACGCCGAGGATGACGCCTGCCAGTATTCCCGAGCGGGCTGCGGGCACCATAATTTTAAAGATGGTCCCCACCTGAGTGTTGCCCAGGGCCAGAGACGCCTCCTTATACGAGACGGGAACCGCCCGCAGGGCGGTTTCGGACACGCTGA
>CAKTXU010000082.1 GCA_934630995.1 uncultured Eubacteriales bacterium | reverse complement strand
TGACGCTGCCGGTCGCCCCCTCGGCCACCAGCATGTTCAGGGAGATATTGAAGGTGCCGGTATGCTCCTGAAAACCGGAGGCGGGGATATCCAGCTCCAGGGTGTCGCGGCCGTTCTGCTCGGTGAAAAAGGTGGCGCTGGGCGCCTTAAAGGAATTGAGCCAGTTATCGCCGTTGCTGGTGGTATTCAGCTTGTTGCGGTACATGTGAGCCGCCATGTCGAAGCCGAAGCCCACAGCCTTTTCCGCCGTATAGGTCAGCCGCAGCTTGTAGTTGCCCTTGATGATTTTCATCCCCGGGTAATTCATGTTGATGACGCCGTTTTTTTCCATCCCGTCCAACCGGAAGAGAACCGTGTTCTCATTCGCCCGGGGATTCTCCTTCTGGGCGTTTTCAATTGTCCAGACGGCGGCGTCGCTGAAATCGATGGGGCAAACGGGCGTTTCCACAGCCGGTGCGGCGTAATACTGATTCCACAGCTCTCCAGTCTGCTTGTCGAAAAGGCTCCCCAGCCCGGTGGCCGGATCCAGTCCGAACGCGTATTGGCTGTTTTCAATCACCATCCGGTTGTCGAATGCATCGGGCACAGAGTGTCCTCCTCCCTCGGGTTCCGCCCCCGCTATAAGCAGAGGGGCCATCAGACTCAGGGCAGCCGCCCCTGCCAGAATTCTACGCAACTGTTTCATTTGCACGCCTCCATTTTAGTATAGTATATCTATTTAATTTACACATTTTAACTTATTTCTGTATTAATAAACTAATTATTAGTTGTATATTTGTGGAGATTACATCTTGAAACCACCGGGTGTTTTTCTTTAAAATAAAGGTGTAAGCATCATACATTTCTGAAAGGAGACGAACACCATGAGAAAGCGCATAACCGGGGCGGCCTGCGTACTCGCATCGCTTCTGCTGGCGGCGGGCGGAATGGCCGCGTCGGCGGAAGGAGCGCTCAACGTCACCCCTACGTCCCCCAAACCGGCGCTGACCCTGACCTTCGACAAGGAGGCCGACAAGGACTATTTCTGGAGCGAGGATTATACCTCCACCACGGTGGCCGATGGAGCCATGAAGGTGACGGGAGACGGGCAGAACTGGGGGCTGGTGATGGCATCGACGGCCGACAAGCTGGTTCTCACCCCCGGCAAGGACTACACCATCATGATGCGGTACAAATCCCACCGGATGACTCCGGAATTCCAGTTCGTGGTTCTCGCCAACGAGGGCGGCAAGGAGATCAGCGACTACTGCTATCGCTGGGGGACGGCGGACTTTGAGAATCACTGGTCCTATCAGCGGGATCCCGCCAGCCGCAACGAATACCAGTGGGCCGGGGATTTTCAGCATGTGAAGGATGGGGATTACAGCATTGTGGCCCTCCACTTTTACACCAGCCCCGCCACCGAAGGCGTGTATTTTAAGTTCCAGACCTGTGAGTTTCAGGCACCCAAGCCTTTGGAGTTCACATTGGACACCTTCCGGGTGTTCGAGGGCTATGCGAACCTAGCCAGCGCGGCGGATCTGATGAGCGATTCCCCGTCCATGCCGGCGCCGACCACCACGGCCGCGCCCGAACCGGATACGACGGCCGCGCCTCCTGAAACAACAACCTCCACCGCACCCGCCGCCACGACGGCCGCGACCACGGCTGCCCCGGAAACCACCGCCGCCACGACAGCGGCCCGGACCACCGGAACCGCCGCCCCGGCGGACGCCACCAAGGCGGGAGAGGGCAACGGCAGAGGCGGCTTCCCTGTGGGGATTGTCGTGTGTATCGCCGTGATTGTGGTGGTTGCCGGGCTGGGGACAGGCGCCTACTTCTTCTTCACCAGGAAGAAGCCTGAGGATACGCCGCCCGAAACGCCGCAGCCGCCAGCGGATCCGACATAGGCCACGGTTGCCGCCCATGCCCCGTGCGGGTTGCCGCACGGGGCATTTCCCATTTCTTACGCCAGTTGGCGGATTCTCCGGGGCTCATAGAGCAGCATATCCTCCAGCAGAAGGCGGATCCTCGCCGGATCCCGGGCGTAAAGGATGCGGGACAGGCCGTCGGGAGCTTCCCGGAAGGCGGTGACGCCCTGCTCGGAGATGGTCACGACCCCCGGCGGGGACAGCTCCCACAGCTTATCGTCGGGGCAGACGGCGTAGAGCACGGTGCACAAATCCCAGGATTCTCTGGGACACCCGCAAAATAGCTGATAGCTTCGGTAAACGGGATTCTCCGGATCCGCCCGCTCCAGCAGCCGGCGGCCGACCACGATCTGCGCTCCTGTTTCCCAGGGGGAGAACACCAGGGGGACACGCAGGCGCTCCACGGTTATTCTGGCGGAGGGAACATCGCTGACAATATTGAACTCCCCGCCCACAGGGGCTCCCCGCCGGTGTGGGCCGACCATCTGGAAATAGCCGCCCATGCAGCACATCCGCCGCAGCTTCCGATTCAAGAGCTCCTCCCCCGACAGGGGAGAGCAGGTATCCGGCGGGGATTCCAACAGGAAGCGGATATTGGTCAGCGGGCCGATGGCGACCAGTTCCACACTGCCGTCGGGCTGCGCCGCCAGGAGACGGCGCAGCAGAGAGACAGCGTCCGGGCAGTCCACGCCGGGGGGATAGGCGTTTTCATATTCCCTTTGCAGCGCGTCGCTATAGGGAGCGGTGACATGGGCGGGATAATAGCCGGGGTACTTGAGGGTACCCACCGGGATATCTTCGCGCCCATAATAGCGGTTGATGGCGTCGATGGCCGCGGGGCCGCTCGCCCGGGACAGGCTGTGGGTCACGGCCAGGACGTCGCACAGCCCCTCGTCCGCCAGCCGGTGCATCACCGCCAGGGCGCCTGCGTCGTCGCAGTCTGAGCCGATGTCGGTATCCACAATGAGTTTTAACATAGGTATCCTCTCCGCTTGCGTTGAATTTTCCGTTTCCGGAACAGTTTGGCTGTCATTCCACCAGGCCGGTGCGCTCGATCCCTTCCATGAACTGCCGCTGTAACAGCGCAAACAGCAAAATCAGCGGCAGCAGGCAGATCATCATCCCCGCCATCAGGGTGGCGGTATTGATGGGGTTCCCTTCCGACGTGATATACGTGGCCAGAATATCCAGCGGCGGATTGGACACAAAATCGATGAGCATATAGGTTTTCTGGGGCAGGAGCATGGATTCCAGCCCCGGGGCGTAAATAGAGGGTTCATAGTAGTCGTTCCAGTGCCACACCGCCGACAGGATACCCACCACCAGCAGGGAGGATTTGCTCATGGGCAGCACAATCCGGAAATAGGTGCCCAGGAAGCTGCAGCCGTCGATTTTTGCGGCGTTTTCAATGTCCTTGGGCAGGTTCAGAAAAAACTGACGGAAGATGAAGATGAACAGCCCGCCCTTGAGCCCCAGGCCGAAATAGGTGGGCACGATGAGGGGCAGATAGCTCCGCAGCCAGTTAAAGTTGGAAAACACCATATAGGAGGGCACGATGATGGTCTGGGGCGGCACGATGATGACCAGCACCAAAATGGCGAACAGCACTCGCCGTCCCGGGAAGGTGTACCGGGCGAAGCCGTAGGCAATCAGGGAACCGGACAGCAGGTGGCCCAGGGTGCACAGGCTGGTGAGAACCAAGGAATTGGTAAAATATTGCCGGAAATCCAGCAGCTTGAAAGCAATGGCATAGTTCTGCCACTCGATACCGCGGGGAACCCACGTGACGGTGAAATCGTACAGATCCTGGTAGCTTTTCACCGAGGTGACCAGCATGTAGAGGAAGGGGAAAAGAAAAATATAGGAGATGCCGATGAGAAAAACATACGTCAGCAGCCGGAACAAACCGCTGGTGAAATGGCGGCGGTTCAGCCGCTGCAGCCCGGCAGGCAGGGTCATGCTCTCCTCCTCCTTTTCTCCCCTTTCGCCCGGCGGGGGCCGGAGCCCTCCGACAGGCGGTTCATGGCCCACATCACCAGGGCCACCAGCGCCAGAATGAAGATGAAATAAATCCATCCCAGGGCCGCCGCGTATTCCCACTCAAACTGCCAGAAGCCCTTTTGCTGGATATATTTGAGCATGGCGTTGTCCGAGGCGGTGAACAGGTTCACCAGGGTGTAGATGATGTTCAGGGTGATGATGGGCGCCATCATCGGCATGGTGATTTTGAAAAAGACCTCCACCTCGTTGGCCCCGTCCACCTGGGCCGATTCATACAGTGAGGAGGAAATCCCCTGCAGGCCCGACAGGAAGATGAGGATTTGCACCCCCGAGCTCCACAGCACCGAGACGATGACCTCAAAAAAGCCGTCTATGACGCCCTGGACGGTGGGCCCCATATAGGAAAGAAATTCGCTGGGGAAGATGGGGCTGTCCTGAAGGGACAGGGCGCCGGTGGTAATCCCCTGTTCGTTGAGCATCTGCATGATATACCCCGATCCCAGCAGAAAGGGCAGGAACATCGCCACCCGGAAAAAACCCTTGCAGCGGATATTCTTGTTGAGCATGATGGCCAGTATCAGGGAAAAAATGATGATAAGGGGCACATAAATCAGGGTCTTGGACGCCACCGCCAGGAAGGTGGGCACGAAGCTGGCGTCCAGGACAAAGGCGTTCATATAATGGCCGAAGCCGCTCCATTCAATCTTGAACCCCTCCATGGACACCAGGGTTCCGAAGCTCAGCTTGACCGATACCAGAATCGGGAAGGCGAAAAACACCAGGACGCCGACGATAAAGGGGGCGAGGAAGGTATAGGCCTCCAGCGCGTTCCGGGTCCGGGCGCTGAGCCCTCTCCGCCTTTTGGACGGCCCTCGGGCTTTCTTCTGTTTCACAAGCTTTCAGCACCTTTCTCCATCAGGCGGCCGGCGGACACAGCACATAGTCCCTGGCGTCCACGCGCACAGTGTCCTGCGTCCACTCCTCTTCGCCGTAATTCACATACAGGGTCCAGCCGTTTTCATAATCCACCCGGGCGTGGAGGCCGTCCGACACATGCCGCGTCATGGCGCTTCCCTGCACCGGGGCGAAGGCCTGCAGCCGCTGATACAGCGAGACGAGCTCCTCCTTCCAGCGGGCATAGCCCGCGGAAAACAGGCTGTTGTAATCGGTGTATTTGAGCAGATCCGAGGTGCCGCCGATGAGCTCGAAGCAGGGGGTGTAGCCGTACTCCAGCATCTTGAGCAGCTGGCCCTCCTCATCATAAAACAGGTTGACCGCGTCGCCGGTATAGGGTACGCTGCCGTGAAGCACCATCTGGTAGAAGGGGACCTCCTCGTCGAAGATATAAAACCGGGAAGAGCGGGCGGGCACCCCGACGACCATATCCGCGAAGGCGAGGGCGTAGGCGTTGCCGTCCAGGACCTCCACCCGCCCCCGCTCCGCCGCACCGGCCAGAATAGCCTGGGCGGTTTCCATGGCCTGGGTGCGGGTGTAGCGGGAATCCGCGCCGTAATCCGCTGAAAGCTGGCTTCCCAGGCCGTCCAGCAGCAGCCCGGCGGAGGCTGCCGGCGCTTTCTTCACAAATGCTTCGTAATAGGCGGTCTGAGCGCCGCGATTGAGCAGGAACCGCTCCTTGGCGGTATCGGTCACCACAAAGCCGTTTCCGCCGTAAACCACGTCGCCATTGGCGGAATACCCGCCGTCCGCCGCCGTCACCTGAAGAAAATTTTTATTCAGGGTCAGGGGGACGCCCAGCCCCTCCAGTCCCTGGGCCAGCTTCTTCAGAGCCGATTCGCCGCCCAAGGCCGACCAGGGCTTGCTGCCCTTCCGATTGAGACCGGCGCCGCCCTTCTCCCAGCCCAGCAGGCCGATGTCCAGGGCATCCACGCCCAGATCCTTCAGCTCCGCGGCAAATTCTCCCACCTGTGAGAAGGTGGTGGTCACCACCTCCTGATCGAAGAGCATCTGTTCCTCCATGGTCCCCATCAGGAACCGCACGGACACCGGCATCTCCTCCCCGAAGGGGGCCTGCTTGAGCCAGCCGTTCTCCTTCAGAAAGCGCCGGTAGGCGGAAGCCATGCCGCTGTAATCGGCCTCATCCCCGTCCAGGAAGAGATAAACCGCCTCGAAATCCTGATTTTGCCGGTTTCTATCCGCCTTAATGGTTGCCGAATCCTTCTTGCCGCCGGTTGTCAGGTTGGAGGCGGGCACGCTGTAGAAATACCGGTATTTCATCTCAAAGGCCGCCCGGTTGGCCTGCACCACATAGCCTTCCGGGCTGATGTTGACAACCGATTCCGCCGCGCCGGTCACCACCGCGCCCAGCACCGCGTTCTCTCCGTTTTTGATGCCGAAAACCGGCAGACGGGCCGCCCCCAGAATCTGGGAGGCGTTCTGCATATCCGAGGAGCCGTAAATTTCCAGGGTATGTACGTTTTTATTGGCGGGGCGGTTGCCCACATTCTCATACCGCATCAGGGCGCCGCAGCCGTCGGGATAGAGGATATACCCGTCGGTGGTATGGTCCGCCGCCCCCAGGAAGGGCAGCACCTCCACCGACACCAGCTTGTACTCCCCCTCCTCCCGCAGCTCGGCGGCCGGGATTTTTACCGACAGCAGTCCCTGGTCAAAGGTCACGTCTGCCCGCACCGTCAGGCTCAGGGGCTTGAAGCGGAAGGTATAGGAGCGTCCGCCCGGCAGGGGGGAGGACGTCACCGCCACCTTGTCGGAGGCGGAATGAAATTTCATCACCTCCAGGTTGGTCTTGGAGGCGTCGTAATAGTTGATCGTCAGCAGGGACTGCATGTAGTAGCCCCACTCCTTGTTGCGGGACAGGGCTTCCCGGAAAGCGGGCTCCACCTCGTTGGACCAGACGGTGCCGTCCGGGGCGGTGACGGTAAACGCACCCCGATCCTCTGCGAACAGAGCGGTATAGCCCTCCGCGGCGGCGCCGGAATAGGCGAGGAAGCCGCTGTTGTAATCGGCGATGCCGGTGCCGCTTTTGTTCAGCACGGTCTGGGAGAGCACCAACGCCCCCACCAGCAGGACCGCCGCACCGGACAGGATCCACCTGCCCCACTTGATTTTTTTGCGTGCCATGCCCTTTCCTCCACTCGTCGCCGCCTCACAGCAGCATCATCCGGATTTCGGTGAAAATCCCCTCAAAAAAGCTCCACAGCTCTCCCACGATGGAGAGGAAGAGAAAGCCCACCACCCACAGCAGGGCCATGACCCCCACCGACAGCAGACAGACCAGCACGGTTTTGCCTACCGTGTAGTTGTTAAGCACCTTCATCGTCAGGCAGAACAGCAGCAGAACCCACACCCACATGACGGCCTGGATCGTGTTGTATAGTCCCGCCTCCCCCTGGGAAAGCACCTGGGACAGCAGGGTAAAGAGGGGGGTGAGGACGACAAAGGGCATCAGACAGAAGGCCGAACAGGTAAAGACCTCGTCGAACCGGGATTCGCCGTCCAGGACCGAGGAAACCCCGAAGGCTGCGGCGGCCCAGGTCAGCACCGGCAGGCCCAGCTTGAGGAATTCCAACCCCACATTGACATCCCGGGCGTCCATGGCCATCATGGGATAGCCGGTCAGGAAAAGGGAAGCCACCCGCAGCACAATAGCCAGGGCCACCAGCAGCAGGGCGCAGGCCCGATTGAGGGTGCCCCGGTTCTCCCGGACGG
>CAKTXU010000081.1 GCA_934630995.1 uncultured Eubacteriales bacterium | reverse complement strand
GAAAAGGGCTTCCAAACCGGCGGGGCGCTAATCCGCGGAATGGGAGTCCGGGTGGAATCCCTGGCTATTGTGGACGCGATGAGCGAAGAGACCGGTTTGGTTTTCCGCGGTCAATAGATGGTCATCACGGCGGAATACGTCCGCCTGAGGATATCGTTCGTTTCAGACGGCGCTGCCGTTTCGAACGAACAGGAGAGAAGAAAGAGAAAACGGAGGAAGAGCAACATGAAGAAAGCAAGCAAGCTCCTGGCCGCCGCGCTGGCGGCCGTAATGGCGTTTTCCTTTGCGGGATGCAGTCAGAAGGACGCAGACAGCAGCGGATCCAGCAAAGCGCCCGGCACCTCCAGTGCTGGTACCTCCAGCGAATCCACGCTGAAGGCTATGCCCGCCATTGCCAAGGACGATATCAAAATCGGTGTTATCCACATTTCAGATCCCGCCGAGGGCTCCGGCTACACCTATACCCATGACCTGGGTATTCAGAAGATGCAGACAAACATCGGGCTCAAGGATGAACAAATCGTGCGGAAAATCAGTGTGGACGACAACGATCCCACGGCGATTGAAAACGCCATCCGTGAGTGCATTGAAGAAGAAGAGTGCAACATGATCTTCGCCACCAGCTGGGGATATATGGAAACCTGCAAAAAGCTGGCTGAGGAGTTCCCGAACGTCATCTTCTGCCACGGTACCGGCTATGAGAAGAACGACACCAACTTCAGCAACTATTTCGGCCGGATCTATCAGGCCCGCTATCTCAGTGGCATCGTGGCCGGCATGAAGACCGAATCCAACAAAA
Source organism: uncultured Eubacteriales bacterium (assembly GCA_934630995.1). Classification (GTDB taxonomy): domain Bacteria; phylum Bacillota; class Clostridia; order Oscillospirales; family Acutalibacteraceae; genus CAKTXU01. The sequence goes on along the minus strand of CAKTXU010000081.1, from coordinate 6,807 downwards.
TCGGCTATGTGGCCGCTATGGATAAAACCAATTCCGAGGTCACCGGCGGCATCGACGCCTTCGCTATGGGCGTTTATTCCGTCAATCCCGAGGCCAAGGTGTACGTAAGAGTCACCAACAGCTGGTTTGATCCGGAAAAGGAGAGCGCCGCCGCCGAGGCTCTGCTGAACAGCGGCTGCGACGTCATCGCCCAGCACTGCGACACCCCCAATCCCCAGACGGCTGCGGAGAGCAAGGGCAAATGGGGCGTTGGCTACAACTCGGATATGTCCAAGGACGCGACGAAAGCGACCCTGACCTCCGTGATGTGGGACTGGAGCGTGTACTACACGGATGCCGTGAAAAAGGCCATTGAAGGCAAGTGGACGGCGGACATCTACTACGGCGGCATGAAGGAAGGCCTGGTGGACATCGCGCCTCTGGCTGATTTCTGCGCCCCCGGTACCCAGGAAAAGGTGGATGAAATGAGGGCCAAGATCATGGACGGCAGCTTCAACGTTTTCGACGGCGTCATCGAAACTAACGACGGCAAAACCGTGGGCGAGGAAGGCAAGACGCTGGACGACGCCACCATTACCGGCAACATCAAATGGTACTTCAAGAACGTGGTTGAGAGCGAATAATCGGCCCCGGCGGACGCTGTATAAGGGAAAGGGCATTGTTTGAGGAACGATGCCCTTTTCTTCCTTTTCTAATCTGATGAAAATGCGAGGTGATTGTATGCCTGAAAGCGGCGCGGCGGGAGTACCGGCTATTGAATGCCGCGGCATCACCAAAGCCTTTGGCACGGTTCTTGCCAATGATCATATCGATCTGACCGTGAATTACGGTGAAATTCTGGCTTTGCTGGGAGAGAACGGCTCGGGCAAGACCACCCTGATGAACATGCTGTCGGGAATTTATCATCCCGACGAGGGGAGTACGGTCATCAGGGGGCGCGAGGCGGTCATCAATTCCCCCACCGACGCCATGGAACTGGGAATCGGTATGATCCACCAGCACTTCAAGCTGGTGGAGGTGTTCACCGCCATGGATAACATCGTTCTAGGGGCGAAGGAGAAATATATCAAGCCTGGAAAGCTGAAAAGCCGAATTCAGGCTATCAGCGCTTCCTTTGGCTTGGAGATTGATCCGGAAAAGCGGGTATACGACATGTCGGTCAGCGAGAAGCAGACGGTGGAAATTCTCAAGGTGCTGTACCGGGGAGCGCAGATCCTGATTTTGGACGAGCCCACCGCCGTGCTGACCCCGCAGGAGACGGACAAGCTGTTCACTATTCTGCGCAAGATGAAGGAGCAGGGGTGCGCTATCATTATCATCACCCACAAGCTCAACGAGGTGATGGCCATCAGCGATCGGGTAACCATCCTGCGCAAAGGTCGCAGCGTGCAGACGGTCGACACCGCTGAAACTGACGAGAAGCAGCTTACCGAGCTGATGGTGGGTAAACCGGTGTCTCTGGAAATCCAGCGCCCTACAACTGAAAACAGGCCGGTGCTCCTTAAGGTGGTGGATCTCACCGTCGACCGGGAGGATGGCTCCCGCGGACTGGACGATGTCAGCTTCGATATCCGCTCGGGCGAAATTCTGGGAGTAGCCGGCGTAGCCGGCAGCGGCCAAAAGGAGCTCTGCGAGGCCATCGCGGGGCTGATGAAAATTCAGAAGGGCGCCATCCTCTACAACAAGGAAAACATCATCGGTAAAACCCCGGCGGAAATTATAGATTTGGGAATCAGCATGAGCTTTGTGCCAGAGGATCGGCTGGGCATGGGGTTGGTGGCTTCCATGGGCATGGTGGACAATATGCTGCTCAAATCCTATCGCATCGCCAATGGACCCTTTGTCAACAAAAAGCCCGCCCGGGACATGGCGGAGATGCTGGTGGAGCGGCTGGACATCCAGACCACCGGCGTTGACATGCCGGTGCGCATGATGTCGGGCGGCAACGTACAGAAGGTGCTGCTGGGCCGGGAAATCCAATCGGGGCCCAATCTGCTCATCGCCGCTTACCCCGTGCGGGGATTGGATATCAACTCCTCTTTTACTATCTATGACCTGCTCAATGAGCAGAAGCAGAAAAATGTCGCGGTCATCTTTATCGGCGAGGATCTGGATGTACTCCTGGAGCTGTCCGACCGCATTATGGTGCTGTGCCACGGCCGGGTCGCCGGCATCGTGGAGGCGGATAAGACGACTAAGGAGGAGCTTGGCCTGATGATGGCCGGCGCATCGGAAACGGAGGTGAGCGGGACATGAACGAACCGGTTATGGAAGACAGGAAGGGTACGGCCGAAGGCAGGGCGGCGCGGAAGGAAGCTCCTATTCGTATTGTCAAGCGGGCGGAGCTTTCCAACAATATGCGGTTGGTGCTGCGGCTGCTCTCCTTTTTGCTGGCGTTGGTTGCGGGCGGCGTGTTCATCCTGTTCCTCGGGCACAATCCCCTGGAGGTTTACGCCGCCATGGTGCGGGGATGCGTCAAAAACGCGGGCTCCATGCGGGCCACTGTGCGGTTCATCATCCCGCTGCTGATTACCTCTCTGGGGATTACTCTGGCCTTTAAAATGAAATTCTGGAATATCGGCGCCGAAGGCCAGGTCATCATGGGCGCCATCTTTGCCTCCTATTTTGCCCTGTTCCACGATAACTGGCCCCATTGGCTGCTGATGGCGGTCATGTTCCTGGCCGGCATGGTCGGCGGCGGCCTGTGGGGCCTGCTGCCCGCCCTATTCAAGGTGAAATTCGGCACGAACGAGACGCTGTTTACCTTGATGCTCAATTACATCGCCCTGTATATCATCGTGTTTCTGCGGGATGGTCCATGGGCGGATCCCAAATCCTCCGGCTTTCCCAAAATCGCAGCGTTTTCCAAGAACGCCCAGCTCGACAAGGTGTTCGGCGTACATATCGGCTGGCTCATCGCTCTTGTGCTGGTGGTGCTGGTGTTCGTTTATCTCCGCTATTCCAAGCACGGCTATGAGATCAGTGTGGTGGGGGAGAGTATGGCTACCGCGACCTATGCGGGAATGAACGTTAAAAAAATCGTGCTGCGCACCATGTTCCTCAGTGGCGCCATCGCCGGCGTCGCCGGGATGACCCAGGCTGCCGGATCTGATACCACCCTGGCCACCGGCGTGGCGGGAGGGGTGGGCTTCACGGCCATCATTGTAGCCTGGCTCGCCCAGCTCAATCCCTGGGGGATTCTGTTGGTGTCCACCCTGTTCGGCATGATGGAAAAGGGCAGCTCGGCGGTGGAATCCGCCTTTAAGCTGCCAGCAGAGTCTGCGGATATCCTACAGGGCATCATCCTGTTCTTTGTACTGGGAACGGAATTTTTTATCCGATACCGCTTCGCTGTCCGGAGAAAGAGAAAGGAGGGCGGCGCCTGATGGATTTTATGGAAACCATGGCGAAATTCCTGGTGGCCGCCGTGGGTTCGGGTACTCCCATCCTCTTCGGTACCCTGGGTGAAATCGTCAATGAGAAGGCGGGTCATCTCAACCTTGGCGTTCAGGGGATGATGGCGGTGGGCGGCTGCGCCGGCTTCATCGCGGGCTATTATTCCGACAGCCTGCTGGTAGCCCTGCTGGCCGCTTTCCTAGGAGGGGTGCTGGCCTCTCTTATTTACGCCGTGCTGACGGTGACTTTTTTAGCCAACCAGAATGTCACCGGCCTGTCTCTGACCATTTTCGGAGTAGGGCTGGCCAACTTCGTGGGAAAATCAGTGCTCAACGCCACCGGCGCGGGCACCCTGAAGCTGCCGGAAGGCATCGCCGGCCAGCTCAAGAGCATCCGGCTCCCCTTTCTCTGCGATCTGCCGGTCATTGGGACGCTGACCTCCCACAATATTTTTCTCTGGCTGGCCATTGCTATCGCGATAGCCTTATCCATCTATCTTGGACATACCCGGACCGGCCGCAATCTGCGGGCCATCGGTGAAAATCCGGCGGCGGCGGATGCGGCGGGCATCCGGGTGATGAAGATGAAATACGCCAATCTCTTGCTTGGCGGTGGCATTTGCGGCTTGGGAGGCGCTTATGCCTCTATGCTGATAAACAACGGCGTATGGGTCAATAACAATATCGGGGAGTTCGGTTGGATAGCTGTGGCCCTGGTGATATTTGCCGTCTGGCGTCCGGGAATGGCGGTATTGGGCTCCTTCCTGTTCGGCGCCCTGCGGGTTATCCGGTTTTACGTGCCCGGTTCGGTGCCGATTCCCAATGCCGTCTATGATATGCTGCCCTTCCTGATGACAGCGTTGGTGCTGGTGGTAAGCTCGATGACCAAATCCCGCAAAAACTCACAGCCTGCCAGCTGCGGTATCAATTATTTCCGCGAAGAGCGCTGAGCGCAGCAACAAGACAACATAAAACGCTTGGAAATCATCAATTGTGGTTTCCAAGCGTTTTTTATTTATGGGATATATGTCAGCCTTTGGCGTCGTACCAGGTGGTTCCCACATGGACATCTACATCAAGCCGTACCTTCAGATCCGCGGCGGCCTCCATTTCCGTCTTTAACAAGCGTGATACCCGTTCCGCCTCATCGGCAGGGGCCTCTACAATCAGTTCATCATGAACCTGGAGGATGAGGCGGGCGCGCAGACCCTCCTCCCGCAGCCGCTTATGGACCCGCACCATCGCAATCTTGATAATGTCCGCAGCCGTTCCCTGGATAGGCATATTGCGTGCGACCCGTTCCCCGAAGGAGCGGGTAGGGCCGTTCCCGGCCTGCAGCTCGGGCAGGGGGCGGCGGCGGTGGAACAGAGTCTCGGCATAGCCCTTGTCCCTGGCCTCCTCGATCATCCGCTCCATGAATCCGGCCACCGCGCCATAATGCCGGAGATAATCGTCAATATACTGTTTTGCCTCGCTATAGGAAACGCCTATATCCTGGGACAGGGAGTGGGCGCCGATCCCATAGACGATGCCGAAATTCACCGCCTTAGCCCGGGACCGCATCAAAGGTGTCACCAGCTCCTCCGGGACTCCGAATACCTGGGAGGCGGTGATACGGTGGATATCCGCACCGGTGTTGAAGGCCTCGATCATGGTGGGATCCCCGGCCATATGGGCCAGCACCCGCAGTTCTATTTGGGAGTAGTCGGCGTCACACAGCACCCAGCCGTCCCGGGCGCGGAAAAAGCGCCGCATCTCCCGCCCCAGCTCCTGCCGGACCGGAATATTCTGCAAATTCGGCTCGGTGGAGGAGATACGGCCGGTCCGGGTTTCGGTTTGGTTGAAGGAGGAATGAATACGGCCGTCCGCCCCAATTACTTTGAGCAGGCCGTCGCAATAGGTGGATTTCAGTTTGGCAAGCATACGGTAATCCAACAGCATGGATACAGCCGGATGGGCGTCCCGCAGGCTCTCCAGCACATCCGCGTTGGTAGAGTAGCCGGTCTTGGTTTTTTTCTTGGCGGGGAGCCCCAAATCCTCGAATAGGGCCTTAGCCAGCTGCTTGGGGGAGTTGAGATTGAATTCATAGCCCACGGCGGCGGTTATCTGCTGCTGGATATCCTCGATACGGCTCTGCAGGAGACGGCCGAATTCCGCGATACCCCGACCGTCCACCTCGAAGCCGTCGTTTTCCATATCGGCCAGAACCTCTGCAAGAGGGAGCTCGATGTCCCGCAGCAGCTCTTTCTCCTCTTGATTATCCAGTTCTTTTTCGAGCTTGTCCGCCACGGCGGGAAGAACGAGTGTCCGGACAGTCTCTTCATCGACGGCTGACGGAAACGGAAGGCCGTATTCCTGCGCCAGACGAAGCAGTTCATACCCGGAAGCCAGAGGATTGAGAAGATACCCTGCCAGGAGGGTATCCATGGTGAAGCCGGCGGGCGGCGTACCAGCCCGGAGTAATACGGAAAACAGCGGCTTTGTGTCATGAGTTCGCTTGATGACGGTCGGATCGGTCAACAGGGAAAGCAATGCCTCAAAGCCGTCATCCGTCTCTTCCGCGTGATAAACCTGCCGTGTATCCGCCGCCCAAAGGCCGATTATCCGTTCCTCGCGGATAGCAGGAAGAAAATTCAGGCGGCCGGTCTCCCGCGCCTGGGTGAGGAGCGCCGCCGCGCTATTCACAACAGGGGGGATTACAAGCTGCGTATCCGGCATTTCCGAAACGGTGGCGTCGGGAAGATTGAGCTCCAGCTTCTCGATGAGCTTGAAAAACTCCAGCCGGGCGAGCAGCTTGGCCAGCGGCGCTTTATTCAACGGGCGGATGCGATAGGTGTCCATCGATGTGTCGATGGGGGCCGTCCGGCAGATAGTGCCCAGCTCCCGGCTGAGATAGGCGCTGTCCCGTCCCGTGCGGAGCTTCCCGCGTAGGCTGTCCCGGATATCCAGCGATTCCAATTCCTCATAGATAGCGTCCAAGCTGCCGAATTGCTGCATCAGCGTGAGGGCTGTCTTTTCACCGACTCCGGGTACACCGGGAATGTTGTCGCTGGCGTCGCCCATCAAGGCTTTCAAATCGATGAGCTGGACAGGGGAGAGGCCGTATTTTTCCCGAATAGCAGGAATATCGTATGCGGTGGTTTCCGGCCGTCCCATTTTGGTGGCGGCCAGCAGGACGGTTACATGCTCATCCACCAGCTGCAGGGCGTCCCGATCCCCGGTGGCAAGAAAGCAGTCACCGCCGGCTGCCCCGGCGGCGGTGGCCAGGGTGCCGAGTATGTCGTCCGCTTCAAAGCCCTCGTGCTCCACGACCGTATAGCCCATCAGAGGCAGCAGTTCCTTGAGAACCGGCAGTTGCTGGGCCAGCTCCTCCGGCATCCCTTTCCGTCCGGCCTTGTCGGCGTCGTAGGCC
>CAKTXU010000080.1 GCA_934630995.1 uncultured Eubacteriales bacterium | reverse complement strand
GAAGGGGAAGTGAGTCGTGTTGAAACGGATACGAACGGCGGCCGGGTGGTTTTCCGCGGCGGCTATGTTCTGCGCGGTCTTTGCCGCGCCGCTCACCTCCGCCGCGCAGGCAGCTCCGCAGAAGGCGGGGGAGACTATCCCGGTCACAATCGTCTCCGCCGACGGCGACATCGGCAGGCCGGAGGGCATGCTCGCCCGCGTCGCGGGCAGCGGCACGATCCAGCTGCGGTTTGAGATGAAGCAGGCCGCCGAGGTGGAGGTGCTGCCTACCTATATCCTCCGTAATACCGGGACCAAGGGCGCGCAGCTCGGCGCGTCCTGCAACGGGGATGGAACCTGGTCAAACGGCATGCTCTGGCTGCCCCGGGTCTTTGAGGACGCCGGGGACATCCGGCAGGACAGCCAGGGGAACGACATCAAGCCGCAACAGATACAGATTGAGGATCCGGTGACGGCTCCTCTGCGCATCGACGACCACCGGCGGGGAGAAAGGCTGACGTTTTCAGCCCGGGCCGGTGAGAACATCCTGACGCTGGATTTTGCCGATCAGATTGTCGACCTGTTCAACGTGAAAATCGTCCCGGCGGCGGATCCGGCGCCATACACCGCCCCGGAAGGGGCGCCGTCGGGAAACCGCGCGGTGACCATACAGGGGGAGGACGCGGCGCTCAAATCCGATTCGACTCTGTACCCGATCTCGGATTTGACCAGCGCCGAGACCACTCCCAGCCATTACCAATACATCAAGCTGAACACCATCGGCGGCAGCAACTGGCAGAGCCCCGGGCAATGGATCGAATGGGAGATACCGATTGAGGAGACGGGATATTACACCATCTCCTTCCGGCTCCGGCAGAACATCACCCGGGGGATGGACAGCCGCCGCCGCATCACCATAGACGGGGAGGTGCCCTTCGCCGAGCTGTCCGCCTACAGCTTCTCCTACAGCCGCGGCTGGCAGGCGCATACCCTGGGCGATGAGGATAACGGCGACTATTATCTCTATCTCGAGGCGGGAATCCATACCCTGCGCATGGAGGCCCTGATGGGGGAGGCGTTGGAGACCGACACCTTGGTGGCGCAGGCGGTCAGCGAGCTCAACGCCCTCTATCGAAAAATCATCATGATCACCGGCACCACCCCAGACCTCTACCGCACCTATAACCTGTACAAGCAAATCCCCGGCCTGACGGACAGCTTCCTGGATATCGCCGGACGGCTGCGGGGGGAGGTGGCCCGGATCGAGGGGCGCAGCGGCGTCTCCGGCTCCGAGCTGACCTTCATGAACCAGCTGGCGCTGCAGCTGGAAAATTTCGCGGACAACACCGACTTGATTCCGGCCTCCCTGGACAACTTCAAGTCGAATATCAGCACCCTTTCCTCCCTTCTGTCGACGCTGCGCAGCCAGCCCCTGGAGATTGACGAAATTGTTTTCGCCATGAAGGACGGGGAGGAGGTCAAGGCCGGGGCCGGTTTCTTCGCCTCCCTCTGGCATGAGATTCGGCGGTTTTTCGCCTCCTTCGTCACCGATTATACGGTCATGGAATCGGGCGGCGGCGAGGGCGAGTCCATCACCGTCTGGGCGCTGACCGGCCGGGATCAGGCGCAGACCATGCGCAATATGATCACCGATACCTTCACGCCTGAGACGGGGATCCATGTCAAGCTGAGCTTTATCACCACCGGGCTGGTAGAGGCCACCATGGCGGGCAAGGGGCCGGACGCGGCCATCGGTGTGGCCCGCACCGTGCCGGTGGACATGGGGGTGCGCGGGGCGCTGGTCGACCTGTCCTCCATGCCCGGCTTCGAAGCGCTGCGCTCCCGGTTCCAGCAGACCTCCTTCCAGCCCTATACCTACCAGGGGAAGGTGTACGCCCTGCCGGAGACCCAGGAATGCAACGTGATGTATGTGCGCACCGACATTCTGGAGGAATTCGGGCTGGGTATCAGCGATACCTGGGAGGAGCTGATGGGACAGGTCGCCATCCTCAGCCAGTACAACATGGAAATCGGTATCCCGCAGACCGTCATCTCCACCCTGCTGCTGCAGAACGGCATGACTTATTACGACGATTCCCTGCAGAAGACCGTCTTCAGCACCCAGCAGGCGTACAACGTCTATGAGACCTTTGTCAAGATGTTCCGTGAATACGAATGCCCGGAATATTTCGATGCCTCCAACCGCTTCCGCACCGGCGAGATGCCGGTGGTCGTCGCGGGCTTCTCCTTTTTCAACACCATATCGGTGCTGGCGCCGGAAATCAAGGGGCTGTGGGATATCTATCCCCTGCCCGGCACTCTGACCGGTGCGGACGGGGAGCCCGACCGCACTACCGATTCGGTGGGGCTGGCGGATGTGATTTTCACTGCCGCGGGGGACCGCGCGGACGCGGCCTTCCGGTTTTTGTCCTGGTGGACGGGGGCGGAGGCACAGCTGCGCTACGCCACTGAGCTGGAAAATATGCTGGGGCCGGCGGGACGATATTCCACCGCCAATCTGGAGGCGTTCGCGGGGCTCAACTGGGCGCCCTCCCAACCGCGGATTATCGCCGCCCAACGGGAGTGGCTCTATGAAATGCCGGAGGTGCCCGGCAGCTACATCGTCACCCGCAATATCAACAACCTGTTCATCGACCTGGTGGAGAACGAGGCCAACGTGCGGGAGTCGCTGCTCAAATACAGCCGGCAGATGGACGACGAGCTGGCGAGAAAGTATGCCGAGATTCAGCGGATTAACGCCAGGCAGTAGGGACAAGGGAAGGAGGACGGCACCATGAAATTCAAGGACGGGGTACGGCGGATTTGGAAGGAACGGATTTGCTGGGCCATGATGGGCCCCTATCTCTTCTGCTACCTGTTCACCATCCTAATCCCGGCCATCGCGGCCATCGCGCTGAGCTTCACCTATTTTAACATGTTCCAGCCCATGGAGTTCGTGGGAGTGGACAATTACATCGGTCTGTTCCTCAACGACGACGTGTTTATGAAGGCGCTGACCAACACCCTGGTTTTTGCCGTGATCACCGGACCGGTGAGCTATCTGCTCTGTTTCCTGCTAGCCTGGATCATCAACGACATGCCGCCCAAGGTGCGGTCGGTGGTGACGCTGGTGTTTTATGCCCCCTCCATCGCGGGCACCGCTTATGTCATCTGGAAAATCATCCTCAGTCCGGACGCGTATGGGCTGCTCAACGGCTGGCTGCTGAAGCTGGGCCTCATCCAGGAGCCGATCCTCTGGTTTTCCGACCCGGATCTCGCCCTCTGGCTGCTGATAGTCGTGCAGCTGTGGCTGAGCCTGGGCGTCGGGTTCCTGGCCTTCATCGCGGGTCTGCAGAACGTAGATAAGGCCCTGCTGGAGGCGGGCAGCATCGACGGCATCCGCAACCGTTTCCAGGAGCTGTGGTATATCACCCTGCCCTCGATGAAGCCGATGCTGCTTTTCGGCGCAGTGACCCAGATCACCGCTTCCTTTTCGGTGGGTGCCATCAGCATGGATCTGTGCGGCTTTCCCAGCATCGAGTATTCCGCCCACACCCTGCTGCTGCACGCCATCGACTACGGCAGCCTGCGGTTTGAAATGGGATATGCGGCGGCGGTCAACGTGGTGCTGTTCGCGCTCATCCTCTTCACCTATAAGCTGGCGACGCTGGCGCTCAGCCGCGTGGGCAAGTAGCCGGCGGAATGCCGGGCTTTTCACATCAAAAGGAGTGATGCGGCCATGGAAAACATCACATATTCCCGCCGGCGGCTTCGCCGCGTTTTCCGCGCCAAGCGGGTCAGCCGTTCGCTGGGCGGCAATATCGTTCTGGGCGTCCTGCTGGCGGCGCTGGGCTGCATGACGGCGCTGCCGCTGGTATACACCGTCGTCAACGCCTTCAAGCCGCTGGAGGAGTTTTTCATCTTCCCGCCCCGCTTCTTCGTCATTAACCCCACCTTCGACAGCTTCCTCGACCTGGCGGACGTGGCCACCAACATGTGGGTGCCCTTCTCCCGGTATCTCTTCAACAGCGTTTTCGTCAGCGTGGTCACCACCCTGGTCTATCTCTTCATCGCCTCGACCTGCGCCTATGTGCTGGCCAAGCATGAATTCCTGGGAAAAAAGCTGATCACCACGATAATTGTCACCTCGATGATGTTCACCTCCACCGTCATGGCCATCCCCCAGTACATACTGATGGCGAAGGTCGGCTTCATCGACACCTATATGGCGATTATTTTCCCCGCCTTGGGCAGCACGATGGGGGTCTTCTTGATGAAGCAGTTCATGGAGAGCTTTCCCTACACCATTATCGAGAGCGCCCGCATCGAGGGCGCGGGGGAATTCCGGGTCTGCTGGGGAATCGTTATGCCGGGGGTCAAGCCCGCCTGGATCACGCTGCTCATCTTTACCTTCCAGTCCATCTGGAACGCCACCGGCGGCCAGATGATATTCACCGAAAACCTTAAGGTGCTTCCCACCATGCTGGCCCAGATTGCCGCGGGCGGCGTGGCGCGAGCCGGAGTGAGCGCGGCGGCCTCGCTGCTTCTGCTGATTCCGCCCATCGCGGTGTTCGTCGTCGCCCAGAGCAATATCCTGGAGACGATGGCCAGCTCCGGCATCAAAGAATAAGCGGCGCGAACAGCCTGTCGGAAAGGGTTGAGGCTTCCCATGCTACGAAAGACACGCAAACGGATCGTCTGTCTCGCCGCCGCCGCGCTGCTGCTCTGCTCTGTGCCGGGCGCGGCGGTCGGAGAGGCGACGGGTACGCTGACGTCTTATACCTACAATTTATGGGGCGAATCGGTCCCTGCGCCGGAATACTACGGTCAGGTTTCCTCCATCGGCGCGGCGCTGAAGGGGGCCCAGGATATCTTCGTGTCCGGCACGACGCTGTATGTCCTCAACAGCGCGGCCAACAACATCCTGCTGTATGATTTGGAAACCGGCGGGCAGACGGGGGAGATACGGCCCCAGGATCAGGATATCACCGACGGCAGGGGCCTTTACGTCACCGGCGGGGGGCTTATCTACATCGCCCTGTACACCCAGAAGGACATCGCGGTGCTGGACGGGGAGGGCACGGTGGTGCGGAAAATCGGCGTCCCGCAGTCCGATATCATCGACGACAGCTTCGTTTACAGCCCCAAGAAGGTAGCGGTGCAGAACGATCAACTCATTTATGTGGTGGCGGAGGGCTCTTATCAGGGCGTCGTGCAGTTCGACATGGAGGGCAACTTCACCAACTTCTTCGGATCCAACCGGGTGGCGGCTTCCCTGCAGGTGCTGGCCAACCTTTTCTGGCGCAAGCTGTTCACCAGCGAACAGAAGGAGCGCACCCAGCTCTCCCTGCCCACCGACTATTCCTCGGTGGCACTGGACAGTGAGGGCTTCGTCTATACCACCACGGCCCGCTCCCCCACCAATACCAATCAGATCAAAAAGCACAGCGCGGCGGGCAACAATGTCCTGCGCGTCCAGACCGAGCCGCTTCCCGACGCGGTATCCGGCGTGGGAAAATACGGGGATTTGGAGCAGGTGCAGGTCAGCGGCAGCGTGACCAATACCACCTTCACCGACTTGACGGTGGATGGGGACGGTATCATCACCGCGCTGGACACCTCCATGGGCCGCCTGTTCCAATACGACCGGGAAAGCCGCCTGCTGGGCATATTCGGCGGCCTCGGCGCCCAGGCGGGCACCTTCCAGACCCCGGTGGCGGTGGAATGCTACGGCGCCGATATCCTGGTGCTGGACAGCGGGGCGGGTACGGTCTGGCGCTACAGCCCCACCGATTACGGCACGGCGCTGCGCACGGCGGTCCGCCATTACGACGACGGGGATTTTCTCGCCGCAGAGCCTTACTGGCGGCAGGCCTACGAGCGCAACGGCAATCTGTATTTCGCCCTGTCCGGCTTGGGGCGGGCGGCGATGGAAAAGGGCGAGTACCGGCAGGGGATGGACTATTTCCACGCCGCCGGGGATCGCAGCGGCTATAACGAATGCTTTTACGCGTATCGAAACGAGGCCTTCCGCGACTATTTCTGGCTCCTGTTCGCGGCGGTGGTCGCCGCTGCGCTGGCGGTGTGGGTGCTGGTCAACCGGTCAATCCGGCAGGATAAGGAGGCCTTCAGCCTGTCTGGCACCCGCCGGGTGACGCCGGGTCACGCGCTCCTGCATCCCAATTCCTTTGAAATCCTCAAATCGGAGCATCGCGGCGACTGGCGGTTCGCGCTGGGCGTCCTGGCGCTGACCATTGTGGTGCGGCTGCTTTCTGTGCGGTATACCGGCTTCCTCTTCAACGACGTGCGGCCTGTGGAGGTCAACCTGCTGGCGGAGGTGGCGCAGATACTGGCCCTGTTCGCCGCCTTCGTGGCCTGTAGCTGGGCGGTGGGCACCTTCCTCAGCGGAGAGGGAAAGGCGGGCGAGCTGTTCCTCGGCTTTTCCTATGCCCTCACACCCTACTGCCTGTGCGGCGTCATCGCCATTGTGCTGAGCAACGTGTTGGCCCTGCGGGAGGGCGTCTTTGTCACCGGCATCCAGCAAATCGGCGTCTGGTGGACGGCGCTGCTGCTGTTCATCGCCACCCTGCGGACCAACCGCTATTCCTTCCTGAAAACGGTGCTCAGCCTGCTGCTGACCCTGGTGGGGATGGTTTTCCTGCTGTTCATCTGCATCATGATGGCCACCCTCATCGGCCAGCTGGCGGATTTCTGCGGCTCGATTTACAACGAGCTGATGTTCCGTATGTAAATCCTTCATAGGGAGGCGAACCAGTTGAAAAAGCCCTTCAGACATATCTCCCGGCTCCTGGCGGCCGTCCTCTGCGCGGCCCTCTGTGTTCCGGCCGCGGGCTGCGCGGCGGGCGGGGAGGATGGCGGAGCCGCCAGGCCCTGGACCGACAGCCTCCGGAAGGGGGAGGAGCTGCCGGCATCGGAGAGCTTCGAGCCGGTGGCGGAGGCGGGGGACTATACACTGTCGGTGCGGAGCGCCACCGGGGAGCTGCTGGTGGGGAATACCGTCACCGGCGCCCGGTATTACAGCAATCCGCCGGCCGCGGAGGAGGATGCGGCGGCCACCGGCTACAACAAGCTGTCCCTGGCCTCCCAGCTTTTCATCACCACGATTTCCACCGACCGGGTGGTGGACGAAACCAATTCCAAACTCTCCTGCGTCAATAAGGGCGGGCTGCGGATTTTCCGGATACCCGGCGGCGTGCTGTGCGAATACACGATGGTCAACGAGAAAATCACCATCCCCGTGGCCTATACCGTCACGGAGGAGGGCTTCGAGGCGTCGATACTCACCGAGAGCATCACGGAGGAAGGGGAGCTGAAGCTGATTTCGGTGTCGCTGCTCCCGTATTTCGGGGCGGTGGAGCCGGACAAGGAGGGTTATCTCCTGATACCCGACGGCTGCGGCGCGCTGCTGGAGCTCACGGCCGGTCAGGACAATTTCGCGGGCGTAACCTACGACGGGGACGTTTACGGCCGGGATATCACCTACAGCACCAAGAAGCAGACCACGGTCCGCCAGGATATCCTCATTCCCGCTTTTGGACTGAAGGCGGGAGAGCGGGCGGTGCTGGGCATCATCACCGAGGGGGCCGCCTGCTCCTCCCTGCGGATAACGGCCGAGGG
>CAKTXU010000079.1 GCA_934630995.1 uncultured Eubacteriales bacterium | reverse complement strand
TATTGGTGGCGATGGTGACGGCCCCCAGCTTGCCGGCTTGGGCGACGATTTCCGCTTCCTTTTCATGGTGCTTGGCGTTGAGGACCTCATGGGGAATGCCCTTCTGGGAGAGCATCTTGGACAGAAGCTCGGATTTCTCGATGGAGATGGTGCCCACCAGCACCGGCTGGTTCTTGGCATGGCACTCCTCGATCTGCTGAATGACTGCGCGGAACTTCCCTGCCTCGGTCTTGTAGACGCAGTCGGGCAAATCCTCGCGGATCATGGGCTTGTTGGTGGGGACCTCCACCACGTCCAGCTTATAAATCTGCTCAAATTCGGTGGATTCCGTCATAGCGGTACCGGTCATACCGGACAGCTTCTTATACAGGCGGAAGTAATTCTGGAAGGTGATGGTGGCGAGGGTCTTGCTCTCTCGCTCGACCTTAACGCCCTCCTTGGCCTCGATGGCCTGATGGAGACCCTCGTTATAGCGGCGTCCGAACATCAGGCGGCCGGTAAACTCATCGACGATGATGACCTCGCCGTCCTTGACGACGTAATCCACGTCCCGGGTCATGACACCCCGGGCCTTGATGGCCTGGTTGATGTGGTGGAGCAGGGTAACGTTGTCGGAATCCATCAGGTTTTCGACATTGAAATACTGCTCGGCCTTTTTCACGCCGGAGCGGGTCAGGGTGGCGGTGCGGGCCTTTTCGTCCACGATATAGTCGCCGTCCACCGTATCCTGCTCTTCCTTGGCGTCCATTTCCTTTATCTTGTGAATTTTCAGGGTTTTCGCAAACCGATCCGCCTGGGCATACAGGTCGGTGGACTTATCGCCCTGGCCGGAGATGATCAGAGGGGTGCGGGCCTCATCGATGAGGATGGAGTCCACCTCGTCCACAATGGCGAAGTGATGGCCGCGCTGCACCTTATTCTGCTTGTAAATGACCATGTTGTCCCGCAGATAATCGAACCCCAGCTCGTTATTGGTGCCGTAGGTGATGTCCGCGGCGTAAGCCTGCCGCCGTTCGTTATTGTCCTGGCCGTGAACCACGAGGCCGACGGTCAGACCCAGATAATTGTAGACCTTGCCCATCCATTCGCTGTCCCGGCGGGCCAGATAATCGTTGACCGTCACCACATGCACACCCTCGCCGGTCAAAGCGTTGAGGTAGGCGGGCAGGATGACCGTCTGGGTCTTGCCTTCACCGGTCTTCATCTCGGCGATACGGCCCTGATGCAGGATGATGCCGCCGAGGATCTGCACGGGGAAGTGGGGTTGGTTGAGCACCCGGCGGGTGGCCTCGCGGCAGGTGGCGAAGGCGTCGGGCAGTATGTCGTCCAGGCTTTCTCCCATGCTCAGGCGATCCTTGAGCTTGGAGGTCTGCTCCTTCAGCTCCTCTTCCCCCATCGCCTTGTAGGTTTCCTCCAAAGCCAGCACCTTATCGCATAGCGGCTGGATGCGTTTGATTTCCTTTTTGCTGTAATCACCGAATAAAGCCTTCAGTAATCCCATCTTGGTCACCCCTGTGTCAATTTGAAATGTCGAAATGTCCGCCTGCCGGGCGGCGGGCGGGCGTTATTGATTCGCTATCTGATAAATCATAGCATATTTGCGGCGGGGATACAACCTTTATTCCTATAATTAGATTGAGAAAAGACCTTTACGGCGTTGACCGGGACGGGGAATTGCTGTATAATGGTGCGGAGTTGTCGGAGCGAAGGGCGGCGGGCGCCGCCGGCGAAAGGACGCGGAGACGGGCCTATGAAATGTTTGGGGAGACACGGGTTGAGCTGGATTATCGAGGTGGCGCTGGACGTGCTGATGCTGCTGGCGTTGGCGCTGATGGTTTCTCTGCCGTGGAGCGTGGAAATCGTTACGGAAAAATCCCCCGGAATGCCGGGCTGCTGGTATGAAAAATATCTCCTCGTGCTGCTGTTTTCCGGGCTGCTGGCTGAAATGATCCTCTGGCAGGGGCGGGGAATCATGCACAATGTCAACGGCGGCCGGGCCTTTAGCAGGGATACGGTGCGCCGCCTGCGGCTCATCGGGACCGAGTGCCTGACCCTGGCGCTGTTTTATTTTGTCGCGGTGTTTGTGGTGACCAAGTTTTTCATGGTGGTGGTTTTCGTTGCGTTCTCGGTGGTGGGACTCATCCTGTTCGTCTTCGCGGAGCTGTTCAGCGAGGCGACCCGTTACAAGGAAGAGAACGATATGACGATATAGATTTCCGGCCGGGGCGGCCTGAGATTGGATAAGGGCGTGTGAGCAGATGGCAATACTGGTCAATCTGGATGTGATGATGGCAAAGCGGAAGATGGGGCTGACCGAGCTTTCCGATAAGGTGGGGATAACCCTGGCCAACCTCTCCATCCTCAAAAACAACCGCGCCCGCGCTATCCGCTTTTCCACTTTGGACGCCATCTGCAAGGTGCTGGACTGCCAGCCCGGGGATATTCTGGAGTTCACCGAGGAGGATGAGGATGCCGAATCATAGGACGTGTTTGCGGGTGGCCCTTTTGCAGATGCTGGCGGAAAAAACGCAGGACGGCAATCTGGAAAAGGGCCTCGCTTATTGCCGGCGCGCGAAAGCCATGGGCGCGGATCTGGCCCTGTTTCCGGAAATGTGGAGCATCGGCTACGATTTGCCGGCGACAGCGGCGGGCAGGCAGGCGTGCGCGCTGGGACCGGACAGCCCCTTTTTAAACGCCTTTCAAAGCCTGGCCGGCGAGCTCGATATGGCGATAGCCGTCACCTATCTGGAGCAGTACGATCCGCTTCCGCGGAACACCGTCACTATCTTCGACCGCTTCGGGAAGAGGGTGCTGACCTATGCCAAGGTTCACACCTGCGATTTCGATTTGGAACGCCATCTCACGGCGGGAGAGGATTTCTATGTCACGGCATTGGATACCGCGGCGGGCGCGGTCAAGGTGGGCGCTATGATCTGCTTTGACCGCGAGTTTCCCGAAAGCGCGCGTATCCTCATGCTCAAGGGGGCGGAAATCATTCTGGTACCCAACGCCTGTCCGATGGAGATCAACCGCCTGACACAGCTGCGTGCGCGGGCCTTTGAAAACATGGTGGGAATAGCGACGGCCAATTATGCGTATGGGCAGCCGGACTGCAACGGCCATTCCTCCGCCTTCGACGGCATAGCCTACGGTGAAATCCGTCCCGGCGTCATCGAATCAAGGGATACGCTGGTCGTCGAAGCGGGTGAGGGGGAGGGAATTTACCTCGCTGCATTTCCTCTGGATAAGCTCCGGGCCTATCGGGAATGCGAAGCCCACGGCAACGCCTACCGCCACCCCTCAAAATACCGGCTGCTCGTTGAGGAAGGCCGAGAGCCCCCGTTTATACGGGACGATTATCGGGAATAAGGCGCGGTTTTTCCATGGATACATGCATGTTGCAACACCCCCGTTTTCTGCCGCGCATTAGATGGGGGGAGGATCTTCTGGCGACGAACAATGCCGGCATATCGATCAGAGATTTCGGTTTTACCTTCGCCATGGGAGGAATGCCGCCCCTGCGGCGCGGTCGGATGGTATGAAGGGTTATGATACAATTAACCGAGGCGCTGCAAAATGAAAATTTTGCGGCGCCATATTTACGTCCTTTATCGCGCGGGCGTCCCCAAATTATTGAGCGGTTTCACACGATCCTCACCGGACAGTCACGAAATCCCCATGTTTGTCGGATAAGATGAGACAAGAATGAACTGCCGTGACGGAGGAATATCATGTACATTGTGAAAAACGCCCTGCGCAGTATATTTCGTTCCAAGGGACGGAGCATACTCATCCTCATTATCGCTCTGGTCATCACCCTGTCCGCCTGCGTGACCCTGTCCATCCGGCAATCCGCCGTACGGGCCAAGGAATCGGGGCTGGAGGATTTGGAAATCACCGCTCAGATTGCCGTCAACCGTCAATCCCTGATGCAGGGCGCCCTGGGAGAGAGGGGACAAGGCGGCAAGCCGGACATGTCCGCCATGCAGGAGGTTCTCCAGGGAGCCCGGGGGCTGTCCCTGGAGGAGCTCAAGGTCTATGCCGCCGCGCCGTCGGTGAAGAGCTTCTACTATACCCTGACCGCCTCCCTGAACGGCCGGGATCTGGAGCCTATCGACCTGAGCGGTACAGCCTCCGGTGAGAATGGCGGCACCGGGGAAGGCGGCGATACGGGGGAGCCGGGCGGCTTTCCGGACCGGGGCGGTATGGGCGGCGGTATGTTCGGCACCCAGGGGGATTTCACTCTCGTCGGCGCCGGCTCCGACGCAGCCCTGACGGATTTTGTCAACGGTACCTGCTCTATCGTTGAGGGGAGTATGTTTGAAGAGGGCACAGAGGCGGCGGATTGCGTCATCAGCGATGAGCTGGCCCTGCTCAACGGCTTATCGGTGGGGGATACCGTCACCCTGGCCAACCCCAACAATGAGGAGGAAACGGTTTCCTTCACCGTGGTTGGGATTTATCAGAACAGTGTCTCCGGCACCCAGGACAGCGGCGTGATGGGCGGGTTCTCCCCGGCGGGAGATGCGGCCAATCGCCTCTATGTCAGCTATCCGGTCCTGAGGGCGTTCACCGACGCCTCCGAGGCCGCGGCTACAACGGAGACCGATGAAGAAACGGGCATGACCCAGAGCACCGCCGTCCGTGCCCAGGTGGCGGGGACCTATGTTTTTGCCTCCCTGGAGGAGTATAACGCCTTTGAGGAGGAGGCCCGGGCCCTGGGGCTCAGTGAAGCCTATTCCATTTCCTCCACCGAGGTGAGCCGATATGAGCAGAGCCTCCAGCCCTTGGAAAACCTGAGCAAATTCGCCCTGTATTTTCTCGTTGTTGTTCTGGCCATAGGGGCGGTCATCCTGATTGTCATCAATATTTTCAGCATCCGGGAGCGGAAATATGAGATAGGCGTCCTCACCGCTATCGGTATGAGCAAGGTCAAGGTGTCGGCGCAGTTCGTGCTGGAGATGTTCTCCATCACCGTGGCTGCCGTACTTCTGGGGGCGATTGTCGGCGGGGCGGTCAGCGTGCCGTTAGCCAACAGCCTGTTGTCCTCCCAGGTGACCTCCCAGCAGCAGATGAGCGAATCCGTCAAGGGCAGCTTTGGCCGGGAGATGGGGAGCGGCTTCGGCGGTATGCAGCCTCCTGCGGATATGGGCGACGCCTCCCCGGCGGGCCGCTTTATGGGCGGTGCGGTTGATTACATCAAGGAGGTCAACGCCGCGGTGGATATGGCCGTTTTGCTGGAGCTGCTCGGCATCGGGGTGCTTCTGACCCTGATATCTAGCAGCGCCGCCCTTATTTTCATTTTGCGCTATGAGCCGCTGAAAATTTTGTCCAACCGCGATTAAGGAGGAACGATTATGCCGATTTTGACCCTGTCCCATGTATCCTATGTTTACGAGGGAGAGAAAACTCCCGTGTTCGAGGATTTGAACTACACCTTTGAAGCGGGCAGCATTTACGCCGTAGTGGGCCGGTCGGGCGCGGGCAAGACCACCCTGCTGTCCTTGCTGTCGGGGCTGGCCCGCCCCACCAAGGGTAATATACTGGTGGAGGACAAGGACATCCTAACCATAGAAAAATATCATTATCGCAGCCGATATGTGGGGGTGGTGTTTCAGAATTTCAATCTTCTGCCCAATCTCACCGCCCGTGAAAACGTGATTCTCTCCATGGATATTGCGGGAATGACGGGCCTGCACGCTGCGGATAAAAGAGCGCGGGCCGACGAGCTGCTGGATAAGGTGGGGCTGGATGAGCGGGAGGCGGGGCGCCGTGTGCTCAAGCTTTCCGGCGGACAGCAGCAGCGGGTGGCCATTGCCCGCGCCCTCTCCTATGACCCGAAAATTCTGCTGGCCGATGAGCCGACGGGTAATCTGGACGGAGAGACGCAGGAGGAAATTATGGAAATTTTCCGGATGCTGGCCGACGAGGGGAAGTGTGTGATCATCGTCACCCACTCCCCCACGGTGGCATCGCGGGCCGATGCCGTGTATGAGCTGAAAAAGGCGGCTCCGGTGCGGCGGAGGCCCGGCACGAAATCGGAAGATCCGCCCCCTGGCGGACAAAAGCCGGTAAAAGCCCTCAAACGGACCCCGCCCCCGCCCCATACCGGGGGGTCCACCCTGGGGCTGGACTGACTGGCGGCCCGAACAGAAACGAAAGATAGCCGCGCCATGCGTTTCCATGGCGCGGTTTTTGCGTTCTGAATAAAAGTTAATAGAATAAATAAGAATCTGAAAAAAAGTCATTGACAATTTCATCCGAGCGGCGTAAGCTGTGGGCAGTATCAAGCGCAGGGGGGAACGGGCAGGATGAACGACAGGCAAAGGAAACCTGCCCCTTGGCTTTTTCTTCTGTGCTGGGCCACCTATGTGAGCGCCTATATGAGCCGGGTAAACTTCTCCTCGGCTATGGAAAAGCTGGAGGGTGCCTTCGATGCGGATGCTGAAATTCTGGGCGTCATCGGCGGGGCGTTTTTTCTCGCCTATGCGGTCGGGCAGCTGGTCAACGGCTTTCTCGGGGATAGGATGCTACCGGACAAATTCGTCTGCATCGCCCTGTTGGGCACCACTGTGGCTAATTTTGCCCTGGCTGCCAGCGGCGGATATTGGATGGTGCTGGTGTTTTGGTGTCTAAACGGCTGCTTCCAGTCCATGTTTTACGGTCCGTTGATGCGGATGCTTTCCCTGCGGTACCCCCCCTCCATGAAAAACACCCTTTCCACCGGCATGGCGTCCGCCATCATCGTCGGCTATATGCTGACCTGGACGGTGCTGGGAAGGCTGCTTCTGGGCAGCCTCTGGCGGGCATATTTTTTTCTGCCCGCCATGGTCACGGGAGGGATGCTGCTCCTTTGGCTGGCGGTTCGCCGCTCTCCGGGCGTTCGGGAAATGACCGCGCCGGAGAAGCCGCCCCGGCTGCGGGAGGTGCTGCGCAACATCATCCGCTGCCGCCTGTGGATATTTGCGCTGGTCTGCTTCTGTCTGGGCATGGCCAAGGAGAGCGTCTCGCTGTGGGCGCCCGTTCTGCTGACCCGTCTGCTGCATGTGGAGGCGGCGCAATCTCCGGTTTATCTGCTGCTGTTTCCCCTGATGAATCTATTGGGCATTCTGCTCGCCGGCTGGCTGGCCAGGCGATGCGGGGAGCGGATAAGGCTCCCCCTGCTGGGTCTGTTTGCCGCGGCTGCGGCGTGCGCCCTGCTGCTGCTCCTGCCCGGTCTTCCCGCGGGGCTGGCCGCCCTTCTGATGGCGGCGTTTTCAGCCCTGTTCTATGGCTGTCAGAATATCCTGCTGGGGATAGTGCCCCTAGCCTTTGCCCGGACCGGGATGATATCGACCCTGGTGGGGATATTCGATTTCAGTTCCTATGCCGGCGCGGCGCTGTCCTCTGTTCTGCTCAGCCTGCTGCTGGCGGGAGGAGGCAGCATGGGACAGATAGCGCTGTATTGGACGGTGATTGCCGCCGCTGCGGGCCTGTTCAGCGCGGCGGTACGCCTGCATATGCCGGAGAAAAATCAAGAAAGGAGCGAGACCTATGTCAAACACGGCGCCTGACGCCCTGGCTGCCATCAAGCAGCAGTACTCCTCCTTGTCCGATACTGAGCGAAAGGTAGCGGATTACATACTCAAGACCCCT
>CAKTXU010000078.1 GCA_934630995.1 uncultured Eubacteriales bacterium | reverse complement strand
CAGCAACAGCGCAGGCAACGGTAGCGCCGACCATGGGGTTGTTGCCCATGCCGATGAGGCCCATCATTTCCACGTGGGCGGGCACGGAGGAAGATCCGGCAAACTGGGCGTCGCCGTGCATACGGCCCATGGAGTCGGTCAAGCCATAGGAAGCGGGACCGGCCGCCACGTTGTCGGGATGCAGGGTACGGCCTGTGCCGCCGCCGGAAGCTACGGAGAAGTATTTTTTGTTATTCTCAATAGCCCACTTCTTATAGGTGCCAGCCACCAGGTGCTGGAAACGGGTGGGGTTGGTGGAGTTACCGGTGATGGAAACCTCCACCCCCTCATGTTGCATAATCGCCACGCCCTCGAGCACATCATTTGCACCATAGCACTTGACCTTGGCGCGTTCACCGTCGGAGAAGGCCTTCTCTTTGACAATTTTCAGTTCTCCGGTATAGAAATCAAATTCGGTTTCTACAAAGGTGAAGCCGTTGATCCGGCTGATGATATAGGCGGCATCTTTACCAAGGCCGTTCAGGATAACTCTCAACGGATTTTTGCGAACCTTGTTGGCCGTCCGCGCGATACCGATGGCGCCTTCTGCGGCGGCAAAGGACTCATGACCGGCCAGGAAGGCAAAGCAGCTGGTCTCCTCTGACAGAAGCATTTTACCAAGATTGCCGTGACCCAGGCCGACCTTGCGCTGCTCGGCCACAGAACCGGGTACGCAGAAAGCCTGCAGCCCCTCGCCGATAACGGCGGAAGCTTCGGCGGCATCGGTTACGCCCCGCTTAATGGCCAGTGCCACACCCAGCGTATACGCCCAAACGGCGTTTTCAAACGCGATGGGCTGCACACCCTTGACGATGGCATCCACATCGATCCCTTTGCTCAGGCACAGGTCCCGGCACTCCTCCATAGAGCCCAGGCCGTTTTTAGCCAAAAATTCTTCTATTTTGGCCATGCGTCTCTCTTTGCCTTCAAATTTGACATCGTTAGCCATTTGTCCGTCCTCCTCTTATTCTTCGCGGGGGTCGATGTACTTGGCGGCTCCGTCGAAGCGGCCGTACTGACCGATATTTTTGGTATAGGCGTCGCCGGGCTCCATGCCGTGACGGATATCCTCCATCATCTTGCCCAGGCGAACGAACTGATAGCCGATAACCTCGCCTTCCTCATCCAAGGCGAGCTTGGTGACATAGCCTTCCGCCATTTCCAGATAACGGACACCTTTGGCCTTGGTGGAAAACATCGTACCAACCTGGGAGCGGAGTCCTTTACCCAGATCCTCAAGGCCAGCGCCGATGGGCAGACCGTCCTCGGAGAAGGCGGACTGGCTGCGGCCGTAAACCAATTGGAGGAACAGCTCCCGCATGGCCACATTGATGGCGTCGCAGACCAGATCGGTATTCAAGCATTCCAGCAGCGTTTTACCCGGCAGCACTTCGGCGGCCATAGCGGCGGAATGGGTCATGCCCGAGCAGCCGATAGTCTCGACCAGGGCTTCCTCGACAATACCGTTTTTCACGTTCAGGGTCAGCTTGCAGGCGCCCTGCTGAGGAGCACACCAGCCTACGCCATGAGACAGACCGGAAATATCGGTGATTTGGGTGGACTCCACCCATCTGCCCTCCTCCGGGATGGGAGCGGGGCCATGATGCGGGCCCTTTTTGACGATGCACATTTGTTCCACTTCATGGGAATAATTCATGTTCGTTCTCCTTTCGGTTTTTACCGAATCCCGCGCCGGGGCGTAGGATTTGGGATGATCCTGCCGCAGGCTGAAACCCGCGGGGAATTTGACGCTTTTCTTATTATACTGGATAATCCCCTCTACTGCAAGAGGCAGGAACTCCTGTTGAGGAAAAATTAACAAACTCCTCCTGGAGGAAGTTTTGTCCAATTTGGATAAACCCCCGTAGCCGTATGCGTACGGAATTCTCTATCATTAGAAAATACGGAACGGAAAGCGCCGTTTCCGGTACCGTGATTGGCTGGGACAGATTCGGTGGTATACCTATCGGCCAGCTTGACAATACCCGCCTCAAACAGCATAAATTTCCCGCCCCTTGACCGGCCATGTCACATCCTAATCCGCTATTTTATCGGATATTCCGGAATACCGGGCATACATAAAATGGGCACAGGGGACATCCCCTGTGCCTCATCTTCAATAACGCTCTAGATATCTGTCCAGCTCCCATTGAGTGACACGGATTTTATACTCGTTCCATTCCTCCCGCTTATGCTCGACATACTTTTGATATATATGTTCTCCCAGGGTTTCCCGCATAAGCGGATCCCTCTTCATGGCGCGTACCGCTTCACTGAGATTGGAGGGCAGGCTTTCGATCCCCATCTCCTCCCGCTCGTCCTCGGTAAGCTCGAAGATATTGCCGTCGGTGGAGGCGGGCGGGGTCAGGCCGCGCCGGATGCCATCCAGCCCCGCTGCCAGACAGAGGGCCAGGGTCAGATAGGGGTTGGCCGAGGGATCGGGCTTGCGAAGTTCCAGACGGGTACCGACACCGCGGGAGGCGGGTACCCGGACCAACGGGCTGCGGTTGCTGGCCGACCAGGCAATATAGACCGGCGCTTCATAGCCGGAAACCAAACGCTTATAGGAATTGACCAGAGGATTGGTCACAGCCGCCATCCCACGGGCGTGCTCCAGGATGCCGGCGATGAAGCTATAAGCCGTCTTGCTGAGCCCCAAAGAATCTTTCGGATCATAGAAGGCATTCTTCCCCTCCTTCATCAGGGACATATTGACATGCATACCGCTGCCCGCCATACCAAAAATGGGCTTTGGCATGAAGGTGGCGTACATGCCGTGCTGGTGGGCCACCGTCTTGACAACCAGCTTGAACGTCACAATATTGTCGGCGGCGCGCAGCGCTCCATCGTATTTGAAGTCAATTTCATGCTGGCCATTGGCCACCTCATGATGAGACGCTTCGATCTCATACCCCATATCCTCCAGCACCAGGCACATGTCCCGCCGGGCGCTCTCCCCCAAGTCGGTGGGACCCAGCTCGAAATAAGCGCCGCGGTCGTTGCTTTTAGTGGTGGGGTGACCCTCCTCATCATTATTAAAAAGGAAAAACTCACATTCCGGGCCGACATTGAAGGCCGTGAATCCCATCTCTGCCGCCTGAGCGAGCACCTTTTTCAGCAGGCCGCGGGGATCCCCCTCGAAAGGCGTGCCGTCCGGCTTGAAGACGTCGCAGATGAGCCGAGCCGCCTTGCAATCGTCATCATACCAGGGGAAAATGGTGAATGTATCCAAATCCGGATACAGGTACATATCCGATTCCTCGATACGCACAAAGCCCTCGATGGAAGAGCCGTCGAACATGCACTTGTTGTCCAGCGCCTTCTGAAGCTGGCTGGCGGTGATGGCGATATTCTTGAAGGAACCGAAAATATCGGTAAACTGCAGCCGGATAAACCGTACATTTTCCTCCTCGACGATCCGAATGATATCCTCTGCGGTAAACTTTGCCATAGGTGCACGCCTTTCCGCCGCACTGCGGCCATAATGAGTAAGGTTGCTATGAACACTTTATTATCTCACCGGGGCCCGTTGGTTGTCAAGCAGATTCACGGCAAACCGCGCAGATTCGTTGTCAAAGGCAGACGGGCGGGTTATCACTCTTCCTCTTTTATATGCGCAATCTCACCGTGATTATCAAGCAGACAGTCCTCTCCCGGATCGATATTTTGCAAGCGCAGTCTTCCGATCGTTCCATAATTGGTTAAAAAGGTCATAGGTAAGCCCGTATGATTCACGACGGATGCGTTTGTTACCGTCAGATTGTCCACGACGCATCTGTTCCAAATCTTTATCGTATCCAACGGGCGGTTGTATTCCTCTCTATGCAGTCCATCGATGCACAGATTTTTGACCCGGATATCGATCGGACTCTTCATTCTATCGTCTCCGACCACATTGATCAGACAAAACCGATCATCGTAGTCATGCGGTATGGTCTTATCGGTAAAACTCAGATATATATTCTTCAAAACCACATTATCGACATCGCCAACCGCCTCCGGCGGGGTCCGATAATATTTTGAGATGGTAAGCGCATTGTGATAAACCGTTCCGAACACATTGGAGATAGAAATATTTCGAACCGGGGAAACACAGGAGAGTATCCGAACAGCGCTGAAACTCCGATCACAATACAAACCGTCCACCGCAATATCGCTGATGGGACCGCTCAAAAAATCATCCGCATTGAGAGCGAGCAAATCATCGTGCGTCGTGCCCTTCAAGTTCGCGATGTAACCGCATCGGCAGCCGCCGTCGATATGCAAGCCGTCCATCGCCCTGAACAAGGGATTGGCTGTCGAATAATCGAAAGTGATATTCTGCGCGGTAAACTGAAACATATTGCCCAATTCAATGCCGAAGGTGACCGGATTTCTCACCGTTACATCGTGGATAGCAAAATTCTTCACATGATTGAAGCGTATTGCAACACCTTGATATTCCTGGGAATAGCAATCGCTTTGATGAAAATAGTCACAATTAATCGCCGTGGCACGATAGGACCCGTCGTTGAGCGGGTTTTCCCGCTGCTGCAAGTTCTGCATATCCCAGATACCGCCGTTAATAGTGATGTTCTCATCCTGTGTATCCTGATTCGCATTTGTCAGCATGACGCAATTGCTGTTGGGCGCCAGCTTCATAACCGTGTATCTATCCATCCGCAGTTCCTGGTTGGAATGGATTATCAGAGGTCGATCGATTACATAACAATCCTTTGGCGCAGGGAGATAGACACAGCGTGTACCGCTGTCAAGAAGTTCCTGGATTGCCTGACTGTCACAATGTACGCCGTCGCCATAAATTATGCTCATTTGTATCCCTACTCCTTCTTTGTGTCGTCAAAACGCTGTCCAACCGAATGTATCCGCCCGTTAAGTATAAGTAATATCACAAAAACACGCAACAAGCAATAGCTATATATAAAGAATATCCTACAAATACAGCCGCCTTTACAATGGACCCCGCACAAAAAAAGAGGCCGCCTCCCTTTTTGTGAAGCGGCTTCCCTCCAATCGTCTATGCGTTTCATAGCTGCCGGGAGTCTCAGGCGCTGTACCTCCGCACCCGCAGAGGGACTCCCACCTCGGCCGCCACCCGCTCACAAGCGGCGATATCCGCCTCAGGAAGCACGTCCACTATCGTGAACTGCACCTTCGGCACCACCGCTTTACAGGCGGCGGCATAACGGAGCATGGCATCAAACGCCTGCTCACCGAAGGAGGGGCGGACTACCGCCGCATATTTCTGCGCATCAGGAGCATTAAGGCTGATGGAGACGGTGTCCACCAGTCCTTTCAGCAAAGGCGCCGTTTCCTTTTTCCAAATAAGATCAGCCAAACCGTTTGTATTTAAACGGATGGGTATGGCGCTGATACGGCGAACGTAACGGCAGACGGCCAACAGATTTTCAAGTGCGCAGGTGGGTTCTCCGTAGCCGCAGAAGATCAGTTCCTCGTATTCCTCTAAACGGATCTCGCCAAAGGCGTCCAATACCTCGTTCAGCGAAGGGTCACGCTCAAACCACAGGGAATCGGCCGACCCCACCCCATCCCCATTCTGCCGTATGCAGAAGGTGCAGCGGCAGGGACAGGCATTTGTCAGGTTCACATACAGCTTCTCGCCCATGCGATACAAAATATCCGCCATCGTGCCTCTCCCCCTATCCCTGAACATGGCGACCGAGCTTTTGCTTCATATCCGCCTTATCCAATACAACCCCAAGCAGGAAATAGAGCAGTCCACCGCCGCCCGATTGAATAAGACCGGGCCAAATGGCGGCGAAGGTTACCGCCCAAGTGCCAAAGAAAAAACCGTCCACCAGGATATAGCCGCCGGTGCAGAGCAGGCCGCTGATAAAGATAGCCGCTATGTTCCGCCGCCCCAGCACCTTAACGCCCTTACAAGTGAAGGGCAGCACCATCAGTGCCTTGATAATCAGTGTTGGGAGAGCATAAACCGCCGCTCCTGTCAGCAAATCCGCCAGTGATGCGCCGATAGCCGCCGCGGCCATGGCATAGGGCCAGGGCAGAAAAGAAGCCGCCAGATAAATGAAAGCGTCACCCAGATGGATATAACCGCCGTTTAAACCAATAGGAATATGAAACAGATAGGCGGTGGTCAGGGTAACCAGAGCGGCGAACATCGCCGTCAGCGCCAGAAGAAACAGATTTTTTTCCGCGTGCTTTTGCATACTCAGTCGCTTCCTTCCAAAAGTTCATGGAGAAACGGTTCAAAAGCGATGCCATCCAGCGGCGGGAGACTATGCTCATAGGAATACGCCGTGACCCGTTGGACAAAATCTGCCGCCCGGGTTACCGCCTCTCGCAGGGGAACCCGCCGTACAAGCCAGCCGAACATCACCGAAGCAAAAACGTCGCCCGTACCCGCATAGCTCCGCGCCACCCGGGGCGTGGAAACAAAAAAGCGCTCTCCCCTCGTCCGATCCATCACAGCATTGGCGATGGCGTCCGCCCCATCGTGAACACCTGTGATAACCACCTGTCCGGGACCGATGGCGGCAATGGCTTCACCGATGGAGAATATCGCCTGCCGCCTCTCCGCCTCCGGCAGAGCCAGAACCTCCCGGTAATCCCGTCCCGCCAAAAGGCAGGCCTCCGTCAAGTTGGGCGTGGTCACCGTCCCCAGTGATACCAAGCGGCGCATCTCCCGGCACAGAGAATCGTCACAGGTGGCATATAGCTTTCCGTCGTCAGCCATGACCGGATCCACCAACAGTACCGCTCCTGGCTCACCGAACTGCCGGAGGAAGGGAAGAATCATCTGTACCTGGGCGGGGCTGCCCAAAAAGCCGGTGGCAATGCCGTCAAACCGCAATCCCAGCGCTTTCCAACGCCCGATATACGGAGCCAGCCTATCCGTAAAATCTTCAAAAAAGCAGTCGTCATAGCCGGTGTGATTGGAAAGCACCGCGGTGGGAAGCGGACAGGCCTGCAATCCCATCGCGGATAAAACCGGCAGGGCCACGGTCAGCGAACATCGACCGAAACCCGAGATATCGTTGACAGCCGCCACCATTGGCACAGGACGCATACCGCCCGCCTCCAAAACCCCAAAATCCTAGTTAAATAATATGAATTAATATTCTTGGCTCCATCATACCATACGGACGCCGTATGTCAAGGGGTTTCAACGGATTCGTCCATTTTCTGCCAAAATGCCGTCTTCAAATCTTAATATCTTGTACATTTTTTGTTTAAGCTCATGACACAAGCCTGAGGTATCATATACCTGTAATACCACAGAAAGGAGGCGTTCATCCTTGGAAAATGATCAACCGGCAAACGTCCTGGTCTGCGTGACGGATCAGCCCAGCTGCCGGCGTCTGATTCTGGCAGGGGCGGCCATTGCGGAAAAACTGCAGGTGCCTGTCAAGGTTGTCAGTGTGCAGCCTGCCGGCCTGGTTTCCCCCCGCAACGCGGAAGTTCTGCAGATACTGTATAATATTTCGGCCAAGCTTGGAGCGGACATGACGGTGTATTTCAGCGACGAGGCGGCGCTGACCGTGGCTGTCCACGCCCGACAGACCAATGCCATACAAATTGTCAGCGGCGCGCCAGGCACCAACAGCAATCTTTTTATCGAAACCATCAAGGGCCTGCTGCCGGAGCGTCCTCTATCCATTGTCGACGAAGACGAGCATATCGTGAC
>CAKTXU010000077.1 GCA_934630995.1 uncultured Eubacteriales bacterium | reverse complement strand
GACCGCCGCCCTCTTCTCCGGCCGCCTGGAAAACCTGCGGGTGGCCGTGCAGGACTGTCTCCACCAGCCCTACCGCATCCCCCTGATACGGGGGGCGCAAACGGTTGTCTATACCGCCTATGATCTGGGGGCCTACGCCGCCTGTATCAGCGGCTCCGGCCCCTCGATCCTCGCCATCATCGACCGGGACAACGGCGATTTCGCCGTCCGGGCCGGGGAGGAGCTCACCCGGTCGGGGCTGACCGGCTGGCGGGTGGAGGTCTATCAAGGCGAACCCCGCGGCGCGGCCGTGGAATTCGGCGGCTGACCGCTGCAAATACGAATGGAGGGACTCACATGCTCATTGTGCAAAAGTTCGGCGGCAGCTCGGTCGCCAATGCCGAACGGGTTTTCAACGTCGCGCGCATCGTCACCGATACATACAAGGCGGGCAACGACGTGGTGGTGGTGGTATCCGCCCAGGGCGACACCACCGACGATTTGATTGAAAAGGCCAGGGAAATCAATCCCGCCGGCAGCAAGCGGGAAATGGATATGCTGCTGGCCGCGGGGGAACAGATTTCCATCTCCCTGCTGGCCATGGCCATCGAAAAGCTGGGGTATCCGGTGATCTCCCTGCTGGGCTGGCAGGCGGGTTTCCAGACCAACTCCACCTATTCCTCCGCCCGGATCAAGCGGGTCACCGGGGAACGGATCCGCAACGCGCTGGATAAAAAACGGATCGTGATCGTGGCGGGCTTCCAGGGAATCAACCGCTACGGCGATATCACCACTCTGGGCCGGGGCGGCTCGGATACCAGCGCGGTGGCCATCGCCGCTTCGATGCACGCCGATCTCTGCCAGATTTTCACCGACGTGGAGGGCGTTTACACCGCCGATCCCCGCAAGGTGCCCGGGGCGCGCAAGCTCGCGGAAATCACCTACGACGAGATGCTGGAGCTGGCCACCCTCGGGGCCCAGGTACTCAACAACCGCTCGGTGGAAATGGCCAAAAAATACAATGTGGAGCTGGAGGTCCTCTCCAGCCTCAAGCGGGTGCCCGGCACCAAAGTTAAGGAGGTCGCGAAAATGGAAGAAATGCTGATCAAAAGTGTGGCGAAGGACGCCAACGTGGCCCGCGTGATGATCGTCGGCCTGCCCGACGAGCCGGGCATCGCCTTCAAAATATTCTCCCGGGTCGCCAAGGCCCACATCAACGTGGACATCATCCTCCAGTCAGTGGGCCGGGACGGCACCAAGGACATCACCTTCACCGTCCCCGCCGACAAGGGGGACGAGGCGGTGGAGGCCCTGCGGGACTACTGCAAGCAGGTGGGGGCCAAAAGCGTCTCCTGCGACACCGGCGTGGCCAAGGTATCCGTCGTCGGCGCGGGCATGGAAACCCACGAAGGGGTGGCCGCCCGGATGTTCGAGGCGCTGGCCGACGCGGGCGTCAACATTCAGATGATTTCCACCAGCGAAATCAAGGTGTCCGTCCTCATTGCCGCGGAGGATGCCGACCGGGCGGTTTTCGCCGTCCACAAGGCCTTCTTCGAGGGCTGAGAGCCGCCGGTTCCCGCAAAAGAAAGCGGCTGTTGCGCCATACCTCAATATACGCGAAAAAAGTGACTGCCGCAGAATGGAGCATTTTGCGGCAGTCACTTTTTTATCATACTTGCGGGCTTTCTTCTGCGGAAGGGAACGAATGCTTGCGGCGCGGAGCCGGGCTTGCCGCCCCCCGCCAGAAAGATTTAAGGAGCCGGGTACTTTTCGGCGTTCTTTTCGGTTTTATCCTCCACCGCCCCGGCGAGGTCGATGTCAAAATGCCCGCAGAGACGGCAGAGATACCAAAACACATCCGCCAGCTCCTCACGCAGATGCTCGAATTCCCTTGGATTCTCCCGCACGCTGTCGGCGGCATCCGAGTGCAGCCACATAAAAATCTCCGCCAGCTCCGCCGCCTCCACCGTCAGCGCCATCACCAGGTCCTTGGCGTTTTGGTCCTTGCGCCAGCCCCGCGCATCCGAGAAATCCTGAATATGCTTTTGAATCTGCTCCAACGTCGTCGTTTGGTCGGTCATCCGTCCCTCTCCTTTTCTCCAAAACGGGCCAGAGGGCCCTTTTCCGTCGGTTGGTGGCAAAATATAGACTATCTCGATGCGTATCGCGTGAATAGTATCGTTTAGGAGGAAGGCGTCATGTACGTTTTGGACAGAACGCAAAAAGGCAAAATCGTCACGATCTGCTTATGCATCCACTCCTTCGCACTGTCTGTTTTTAGCTATGCAAAGGGGGGCGATGAACTCCTCCGGCACGGATTTATGAATCAAGCCTTTTTCTCCATCAGGATGATCGCCTGTTTTGCCTGCGGCATCGTGCTGCTGCTTCTCAGTGCGTTGATAGACGCGCTGCAAAAGGATATTGCCGGGCATTTGAAATCTCTGGAGAAGAGAGGCGGCATCCGGCAGTTGCTTTTCCCCGCCGGTTGAGGGGGCGGTTTATTCCTTTGCCGGGGTGGTTTTGAACTGGACCAGAATCCCGGCCAGGGCCAGCACGCCGCCCACCGGCAGGATGACGGAGAAGGCGTCCACGCCGAAGAGGGACAGCAGCATCTGCGCGGCGCTGAGTCCGTAGCCCACGCCGGTGGTGAGGATAATCACCGGCCGCAGGTATTTCACCGCCAAAACGCCCGCCAGAATCCCGCCGGCGATTCCCACGGCGACCCCCGCCCACTGAAGGGGGATCAGGGAATAGCACATGGTATAGACGGCCCCAAAGCACATCAGAAAAACCCCGACACGGTATACCTTGAAGGCCACCAGCCCCAGCAGGACGCCCAGCACCGCGCCGATCAGGAAAGCCAGGCCCGCATTCAGATGCAGCAGCGCTACACCGATGCCGAAGCCCAGGATAAGGCCGATAAAAAAGCCGATGAGGGCAATCCATAATTTCTGCAGCCGATAGCCGAAAAAGCAATTGGCCAGGGCGAACAGCCCGCCTACGGCGGCCGCCACCCCCTCCGCCTGGATGATGAGCGCTTGTATTTCCTCCGGCATAAAACCATCCCCGCTTTCTTTGTCGATTCCCGGCTTATAGTATACCATAGTCTGCCGCCGGTTGCATCCCTAAAATGGACGGGTCATTGCGCAGCGACGCGCCGCGGAGCAGCATTGCTCCGCGGCGCGTTGACAAGTATCCCTGTAAGCCTCAGGCGGCGGGCTGCTGCCCCTGATCCGGCTCCTCCGGAAGCGATGCATCGGGGAGGGAGGACACGGGCGCGCTGGATTCGGGGGGCGTCGTTGCGGACGATTCCGGCGCGGAGGTTTCCGGCACCGAAGAGGGGGAGGAGGATTCCGGCGTGGGATCGGGCGTGGGAACGGCGCCGTGGGTGGTGCAGTAGCCGGGCACATTGCTCTTCCGATAGACGCCCAGCTCCGTGCTGGTGCAGCCGCTGGTGGCCAGCAGGCCGGTCTGGGTGCAGAAATATTCCTCCACCGTGTCACCCTTGTAGGCGTAATCCTTGATATCCAGCCCTTTGTGCAGAGCCAGCATGCTCTTGCTCCACAGGGTTTTCGCGAACTGGCTCTGGGTGCTGGTCAAGTCCTTGATATAATCGTAGCCCAGCCAGCAGGCGCCCACGTAATAGGGGGTGCCGCCGCAGAAATACACGTCGGGGGTGACATTCAGGTCGCCGGTGGTGCCGGTCTTGCCGAAGATGTTCCAGCCCTCCCAGGAGGCGGCCAGCTGCCGGCCGGTAGCACTGCTGCCGCCGTAGATGACCTGCTGCAGCAGCCGGTTCATGACATAGGCGCTGTCCTCCGCGATGGCCTGAATGGGATAGGGCTTGTGCTCGAGCAGGAGCACCTCTTCCTCCTTCTGGAGCTGGCTCACCTTGTAATAGGTGTACGGTTCGTTGTATTTGCCGCCGTTGCCGAAGACTTGATAGGCCGCCGCCATCTCGCTGCAATAGACGCCGTCCGTCATACCGCCCAGGGCCAGAGGGGAATAATCGATATCGGTATAGATTTTGCCGTTGCGCTTTTCCGGCTTGATCAGGGTGGACAGCTCCAGCTTCTGGGTGACGAAATCGAAGCTGGTCTGCGGGGTCATCATGTTCACCAGCTTGACCGCCACGGTGTTGACCGAGCGCTTGAGATGGTGCACCAGGGGCATGTTGCCATATTTGGAGCCGCCGTAGTTGGGCGGCCACATATAATTTGGCCTGAGCTCGATGATCGGCTCGTCGAGAATGACGGTGGAGTAGTTGACCAGGTTCATATCGATGGCCGGGGCATAGGCGCCCAGCGGCTTCATGGCCGAACCGGGCTGCCGCTTGGACATGGTGGAGCGGTTCTGGATCCGGTTGGCGGTTTTCTCACCCCGGCCGCCCACGGTGGCCACCACCCGGCCGTCGTAGTCCATAATGAAGATGGCCGCCTGGGGATCCTCCTCGTCCCTGTCGAGATGCTTGGGGAAATTGCCGTCGTCGGCAAAAATCGCCTCGACCTTATCCTGCTGGCTGGGGATCTCCGCGGAATAAATCCGCAGGCCGCCGTAATAGACCATATTCTCCGCGTATTTATAAGGATAGTCGTATTCCTCCATCAAGTCCTCGATGATATCCTCGATGAGTAGATCCACATAGTAATCCTGCACGGCCTCCCGCTTGAAGCTGCTGTGGAAGGTGACCTCCTCGTTGGCCGCCTGCTTGTATTCGTCGGCGTTGATCATGCCCAGCTCATACATCTTGTACAGCACGGTCTGCTGGCGGCGGCGGGCGTTTTCCGGATGGAGATAGGGGCTGTACAGGCTGGGGCCCTTGGTGATGCTGGCCATATAGGCGCACTCCGCCAGGGTCAGATCCTGCACGTCCTTGCCGAAGAAATACTTGGCCCCCGCCCCCACGCCGTCCACGGCGCCCAGGGGAAGCAGATTCAGATACGCCTCCAGGATTTCATCCTTGGTGGCATAATTCTTCTCCATCTCAATGGCGCGGAAAATCTCGGAAACCTTTCGTTCAATTTTGTGTTCATCTTCCTGGGTGAGGATTTTGATGAGCTGCTGCGTGATGGTGGAGCCGCCGTATTCCTGGGAGGAGAAATGCAGCACCAGGTTGGCGAAGGCGGAAATGGTCCGTTTCCAGTCCACGCCGTAGTGATCCCGGAACCGCTCGTCCTCGATGGCGATGACCGCGTTCTGCAGATTGACCGGTATATTGTTCAGGCTGGTCCATATCTTATTGACACCCTCGATCTGCTGATCCAGCACAAACTCGCCGGTGCGCTCGTCCTTGACATAGATCATGCTGGTCTGGTTCTGGGTAATCTGCTTGAGATCGGGAACCTCCGTGGAATCGTAGCTGGCCACCACATAGACCACCAGGACGCACCCCACCATGCTGGCGGTGATGACGCCGATGAGGAAAATGGTGAGCAGGCATTTACAAACGGTGGAAATGACCTTGCCCGTTATTCTGACACCCTTTTTCCTGCGGAAAGCCTTCCACCTGCTGCGCAGATTCAAAGCCATGCGGTCATGTCCCTCCTTTTCAGGTTGTTGACCTCGTTGAACTCCGGCGCTTCCGCCTCCCCGCCGGGCGGTTATTCCCCCGGGGACGGAAAAGCCACGATGCAAGCCTAGTGTATAGCAGTACCATCCAAATGTCAAATATCAAAACTGTAATTTTCTCCAACGCGGCCGGTTGAAACGAGGGATTTTCCGAGACTCCGCCGAACATTTTTTCCCATTGACAGGGATATTTTACCCCTTCCCGGTCAAGAATATCAGCATAGATTGGAAATTTTACCAAATCATGAGGAAAATAGCGCCATTTGGAAAGGAATGACCGTTCCATGGAGAATAAAACGCCGGAATCCACCCTCTTCCGCACCCGTCTGACCATCCTGTCCGCCGTGGGGCTGCTGAGTATCATCCTCATCGTCTGCATGGCCCTGTGGGGGTTCCGGAGCAGGCCGGAAGAGCCCGCCCCCGCCTCCTCCGTGACGGAACAAACCATCCTCCCTACCGCCGTCGCCCGGGTCCTGGGGGAATGGAACGGGAAGCTGGCCCTCTTTGTCGGCGGCAATCCGGTTCCCGACGAGGTGTTCGACGTGTATCTCGTCTCCCTGCCGGAGGAGGAACAGGAGCGGCTGACCGCCGGTATCCCGGTGGCGGATGAAACCGAGCTGGCCCGTCTCCTGGAGGATTACACGAGCTGATTCCGTTTTGTGACAAATTGCCGCTTTCTTTTTGCCGCGATTTCCTGTATAATACAAAAAATATATAAAAAAGCGTAGGCAAAGAGGGCAGTGACAGCTATGACAAAGAATAAAAGCAAGCGGATTTCACCGTCCATGGTGTTTTTACTGATAGCCGTGCTGGTTCTGGGCGTCGCCGTGGCGGGATATGCTTTCCTGGGCTCCCCGCAGCTGCCGGCCGGCGGCGGCGTCTCGCAGGAGGACAGCGGCTCAGCCGAAACGCAGGCGCCCCTCTCCACCCTGCCGCCCGATTCCCAGGTGCCGGAGTCCGGCGCTCCCTCCTCCTCCGGAGGCATCCAAATTCCCGACGACGTCCAGTGGTCGGAAATCCGTGGACGGCCCCTGGACAACGTGGAGAACCTCCTGCAAAATCCCGAGCTCCCCACCGGCTGTGAAGCCACCGCCGCCACCATTCTGCTGCGGGCCTACGGCTATGACGTGGACAAGGAGCTGGTGGCCCGCGCGCTGCCGAAGGGACAGTTCACTACGTATGAAGGCCGGCGCTACGGCCCGCACCCGGACGAAGCGTTTCTCGGCAATCCCTTTTCCAACGCGGGCTACGGCGTCTTTGCCGCCCCCATCCGGCAGGCGATGGAGGCTGTCGTCGCCAGGGCCGGGGGCCGCCATACG
The DNA here is from genome assembly GCA_934630995.1 of uncultured Eubacteriales bacterium. GTDB lineage: Bacteria > Bacillota > Clostridia > Oscillospirales > Acutalibacteraceae > CAKTXU01. The sequence goes on along the minus strand of CAKTXU010000077.1, from coordinate 869 downwards.
GTGACGGATTTGACGGGAGCGGCGCAGGGGGATATACTCGCCTGTATCGACAGGGGGACGCCGGTGTGCATCTGGACGACCATGAGCCTGGTGCCGGTGGCCTACCGCACCAGCTGGTACATTCAGCGGATAGACGGTACTTACACGGACGAGGAATTCACCTGGCCGGATAACGAGCACTGTATGGTTCTCATCGGCTATACCGATACCACCGTGACCGTCCTCGACCCCCGCAAGGGGAAAACGTCCTATGACCGCTCACGGTTCTTTCAGCGGCATGAGGATGTGGGCGGCTTCGCCCTGATCCTGGAATAAGGGGGCGCACGGCATGGAGAACACCCGGGAGGCCGCCCTGACGCGGCTGAGGGAGCTCGGGCTTTCCTTTGAGGTGGAGGAGCATCCCGCGGTATACACCATCGAGGAAATGGAGGGCCTGGGCCTGACCGGCAAGGGCGATGTCTGTAAAAATCTCTTTTTACGGGATTATAAGGGAAAGAAGCACTACCTGGTGGTGCTGGCCAAGGATAAACGGGCGGATTTGAAGACGCTGGCCGCGCGGCTTTCCAGCACGCCGCTGAGCTTCGCTACCCCCGAACGGCTGGCCGCCTGCCTGGGACTCGAGAAAGGGGCGGTCACCCCGCTGGGCGTCGTCAACGACGCGGCCCATGCCGTCACCGTGGTCGTCGACAGCGACCTGCGGTGCCGCAGGCGGCTGGGCGTCCATCCCAACGTCAACACCGCCACCGTCTGGCTGGCGCCGGAGGCGCTGGAGGCGTACGTCCGCTCCTGCGGCAATCCGCTGGTTTATCTGCCAATCTGAGACGAGGGGCTGTCTGGACGTCTTATTCTGCAAACGGCGGTATTCAGTA
>CAKTXU010000076.1 GCA_934630995.1 uncultured Eubacteriales bacterium | reverse complement strand
TTCTCCATGCCGAAGAAGTCGGCAGCCAGATGAAAAAAGCAGGCCCACAGGCCGGTAAAGCACAATTTATCCGGGTATTTATCGATTTCGGCATATACCTCGGTGAAATCGCAATACGCCGGATCGGGCCAGGGATATCGTTCGATATCGGACACTTGCTCTGCCTGTGCGAAGCAACCCGCAGCCGAGAGGGTCTTTCGCGTTACGCCGTAGGAAGGATCAAAGGCTGGGCGGCCTTCCGGATGGCGATAGCCGATATCCGCCGCAATCCAGCGGCAGTCGTCCTGCAAATGGGTATAAATCGCTTCACGTGTCGGCGGGATGTTCCATTCTTCCGCATACAGCGGCACCGTCGCGTCATTGGGATGTCCGGTCCAGAAGGCAGGGCCGGCGGTGTTGCGGCGGTTGGCGATAGCCAGCCCTTTTTCGCGTGAAGTCATATCCATATCGCTCCTGTCTTTTGTTCTAGGAAAATATAGCCGGGATGAAGAACAGAGAAAGTCTATACCGAAAGAAGTGCGGTGTCGGACAGGGGGGGGATACCCCCTGTCCGACACCGCCTTTTTTAACCGTTTATTTCGGCTGTGCCTTCTTTTTCTTCACGAGCACAACCGCCACCACGGCCGCAGCCGCTATCAGCACACCGGCGACGATGAGCCAGATCCACCAGTTGCTTCCGCCGTCGGTCTGATCGGCCTGGGAGGCGGAGGGGGGGACAGTGGTCTTTGTGGTTTGGGCAGCCGTCGTGGCCTTCGTGGTGGTACCGGCGGGTTCGCTGTCAACCGGATCGTCGGTTCCGGATGATATCATAGGGCCGGCCTCCGACTCCTTGATAACCTTGACGGTGGTTTCAGCAAACATGTTGCCGCTGAACATATCCATCAGGAAAGAATCGGTCACGATCTTGTCGTTGTTATCTGCAAACAGCAGATACAGGGTTTCGCCGTTGCGGGTGATACGGATATTGTCGAAAAGGGCATAAACTTCCTTGCCCACATAGGGCTTGCACTCGACCATATCGAAACACATCATGACCTTGAGGCCTTCCGTTTTCCCGAAGAACGTTTCTGGGAGCAGTATCTTCCGGCTATACCACTCATCATAGGCAAATGCGGAGATATCACTGGACGGATGAGCACCGGTGCCATCCTCATCGGTGGTGCCGGAGGTGTCGCGCATGGGGGAGAAGGAAGCGTCCCCGTCCTTGATCGAAGCGATATCCAGCCCGCCGACGCCGGCGCTTTCGACATTGGTCTTCACGTCGTATTCCAGGGCGTCTCCCTCCTGGGGCACATAATCGGCCGGGAGGGTAAAGGCATTCAGATAATAGGTGTGATTCAGTGAAGCGCCCTGATTGAAGGACGATTTCAATTCGATGACCTCATTATCCGGACCCTTCGGTGTCGTCTCGGCCGATGCCGGGAGCAGGCCGCCAGCTACGCACGCAAGAACCGCCAGTGTGGAAACGATGCCGGAAATGTGCTTTTTCATACAAGTCACTCCTCATATTTATTGCCCTCTGCGGTCAAGAGAAAACAGGGCTTGCCGGGGGCCAGCGCAAAACGGACCCTTATGATGAAAGCGGCGGCTCTCGGCAAGCCTGTCTCATGTCCGCGGAGGCTATGGACAGCCAAGAGGTATTACTTGAGAGGAACCATGAGACTGGCCACCGAGCCGCTCCCGATCTCCACCGATAGCGTACCGTTATCCACCGGCAGCGCTTCGCCCTCGGGGCGTTCATGCAGATCGGTGAGCACCGCCTTCTCACCTACAGGGATGCCTAAGCGCAGCACCGCCTTGCCACCCGCTTCATTGGTAGCATCATACAGGCGGACGATAAGAGAGCGGCTGTCCTCTGCGAGCTTGACCGCCTGGAGGACGACTTCATCGCCCTCCAGGGCAAAGAGGCTGTCGGACAGCGGCAGTTCGCCCTTGTGCGCCGGTTCCGCGATGGTATCGAACGGGTGCCAGAGATCAAAGGCATGGCGCACCAGCGCTTGACGGGAGGCGCCCGACGGGCCGATTGCCAGTTGAAAACGGTGACGGCCGTATTCCGGCGTGGGATCCGGGTCATAGGACATGCGGATGAGCGCTACGGACAGCGTGTTGTCGAATCCGCGGTAACCGTACTTGTAGTTGGAGGACAGCATGAAGCCCTCCGTTTGTCCGTCCGGTACCGTGGAGATGAAGCTGGTGCCCGGCAGATCCTGATCGGCTGCCTTACGGACAATGGTGCCGAAGGGGATATCGTAGCAGAATTCATCGTATTCGCCGTTGAGCGGCAGGGAGAAGCTGAGCTGTGGAATACGGTCGAAAAGCACGGAATTTTCATTCCAGTCGCATTCGGCGCTGATGATTAAGTTAGTGCTGTTCTCCTCCAGAGAGATGGTCGCCCGCACACTGCTGCGGCTCCAGCGCCCTTCGATATGCACCACCTGGCGCAGCCGGGCGCCGTCATAGTACATGGGCTTGATGTGCACGGAATCGAAGTCATAAATTTTCATGTGCCGGCCGACGCGCCAGGAGGTCATGCCGCGATGCGGATCCTCGTCGACGAGGCGGAAGCCGCCGTATTCCCCGGGGCGGATCCACTCCTTGCCGGTGCGCTTGTCGATATAGGACACGATGTGGGCGGTCTTGGTGTCCAGCACCACTCTGACGAGCGCGTTCTCCAGAATGTATTCGAACGGCGCGTCCATCAGCTGCAGGTCAAACGGATCCTGATACACGTGCCCGACGATATTATCCTCGCTGACATGCAGCGTATAGGTGGCGTAACCGCCGGCAGGCACCTTGACGGGGATAAGCGCCACCATATATTCGTGCTGCCAATAGCTCTCCACACCGAATTTCAGCAGCTGATGAGGCACGACGCGGCCCTGCTCGTCGCGGAACTCGGCCAGCGGCAGTTCGGCGTTGCCCCAGTCCCAGACGGAGATTTCAGCCATACCCTCGCGGTCGTAGGGTGACGGATTGAACACATGATACACCCGCACAGACCCGCAGCCGCGGTCGACTTGGGAAATCTTATACTCATACACGGCACCGCCCACGCCCGCGCCCTCGTTGCGGTACTGGGATTTATCTTCCTCCACAATGAAGCGGGAGGAATCGATCCGTGAGGCGATTGCACGCAGGGCGTTCAGCCTTTCGGTGTTGGCCGTGGCAAAGCTGCGCTGGAAAATCCCCATCGCGTATTCGCGCGTCTCCACCGTGCCGGAGCCGGTGAGTATATCGTGGAACTGATTGAAGAGAATATGTTTCCAGGCCGTTTCAAAGGCGCCGTTTTTATAGTGGTAACCGGCCTTGCCCGCAGCCAGCGCGCCGAACAGCTCCGCCTCATACAGGGTGCCTTCGCCGATGCGGTTGGCCATTTTTATCCGGGACTGGGTGGTATAGCAGCCGCTGAAAATGGGATTCATCTCTTCGGTGCGTACCGGCAGCTTGTCGCCGAACCGTTTCTTCACATCGTCAAAATAGGCGCCGTAGGTGCTGAACAGGATGGTGGGATAGACCGGCCAGGTCTGCATATCGAGGATGTTTTCGATATCCCGGCGGGAGGGGCCGCCGCCGTGGTCGCCGACACCGTATACCTTCAGCATGGTGTCGACGCCGCTCTGCTTGCACCGCTCCATCATCAGATTGGTGATAGAGGCGTCGATGGTGCTGTTGTAGAAGGTCGCATCCCGCACGGTGAGGACCCGTTTTCCGGAGGGAGACTGCCACCACAGGATCTGCGGGTCAAGGGAGCCGCGGCAGTGATAATAATACTCGATGCCGGCGTCTGCCAGCACCTCCGGCACGTTGGCGCTGTGGCCGAAGGTGTCCGGCTCAAAGTCGATGCGGATGCTTTCCATGGGGATATCCAGGAGTTTCGACAGGTAACGGCGGGTATAGAGCTGATGCCGCGCCATGGATTCGCCGCTGGGCATGTTCTTATCAGCCTCTACCCACGTGCTGGCACTGACCTCCCAACGGCCCTCCTTGACGTATTTTTTAATTTCCTCCAACATCCCGTCCGGACCGAATTCCTCCACGATTTGGTATACTGAGGCCTGACTCTGGGCGTAGGTGAACTGCGGGTATTCCCGGAGCAGATCGAGCATGGTGCGGAAGGTATCCAGCGCAACGGATACGGTTTCGTCGAAGCGCCACATCCAGTTCATGTCGATGTGGGCGTGGGCGACACAGTGCAGGGTAAAGGACTTCGCGTCCTCGGACAGCGGGGACAGCAGCGCCTCCGCTTGACGCGCCGCTTCAGGCGAAATGTTCTTGTTGGCCTTCCAGTGGTCGAGCAGGAAGTCCTCCACCCGCTCAATCAGCTCGTCGTATTGGCCGTCGCGGATATCGGACAGCCCGATCGCATATTTGATTTGGTAAAGAATACGGTCCAGCCAATACCCGTGTGGGCATTTGGTGTCGAGTATGTATGCTTTGTTGCTGATTCGGCTCAAAATAGCACATCCTTCGTGTGAATTGTAGTAGATGGCGCTGTCAATGGGGCTCTATGCCCGTTTTCCAATCATGATGCCGTTGATATATACTTTGCCGAGTTCCGCTCCGTGCTGAATTTCAATGGTATGCTTAGCAATCGCCTCCTCTTCCACAACATAGAGATAGTTGACGGCCTCCGCCGACACGGCTTTGGTCACATGGAAGGTTTTTTCCTGCGCCGTGCCTTTATCCACTACAATATCGAAGGGGGCGTCAAAGGCCAGGAAGGTAACGGCAATGAGTCCGCCCGTGACCTCCAGCACCAACGGCTCTCCGTCCGTCCGGGAACAGGACCACCCATTCTTAAAGGCGAAGAAGCTCATAAAGGGCGTCTTTTTGAAGCTGCCCAGCGATACCGGCTCCAGCGCCGGCTCGTTTCCAACAGCGTTGGCGTACAGCATGCCGGCGTTTTCGAACCGGTTGGCTGTGCGGGGAGCGGGAAGGGTATAGTCCGGCGGCTGGTAATCGTTGATATGGTCCATCACGGCTTCCAGGCGCTTGATCAACAGTTGGGCGACAAACCAGTGTCCTCCGACATTGGGGTGTACGTCGTCATCGCAGAGCATGTTCCAGGTGATTTCCTTGGTGCGCAGTCCCTCCGACACGGCATTCAGGTAGCTGACCAGGGGAATGCCGTAATGCTGATTGGAGCGGATATGCCAGTTCTGCGCGCTCATCAGATTTTGCCAGCACATGGACAGGGTCATCACCGCAGGCTTGGACGGCCAGTTCAGCACCTTCCGGCAGAGGGATTCAAAGGATTCGTCAAAGGACTCGTCCTGCCAGTCGTCGTTGGCGGAATATTCCAGGATGACCAGATCCGGGTTGGTATAAAGCAGCTGGCCCTCGATCCGGTGGACACCGTACAAGGAGCGGGTGGCGCCCACGCCGATATTGATCATATTGACCTTGGCCTCGGGAAACTGATATTCCAGCCAGTCACAGAACACGCGGGGATACAGCGCCTTCTGGGACGACGGCCCCGGAGAGCCTTGGGTGATGGAGCCGCCGATGAATCCGACCGTTACCTCTTCGCCGGCGTGCAGCTTGCGTATGAATCCGGCCAGACGGCTATTGTCGCCTTCGAAGGTCGCGGCGCTCAGAGCAGAGTATTTGTCCACCAGTTCCTTGGTCCATGGTTCCTTCACCGGCAGTGCGGGCTTTTTATCGATGGTAATCTCCTCCCATACGATGCTTGAAGCTTTGGAGGTTTCCTCCTGTGGTTTTGCGCAGCCGGTCAACAGAAGCGCGGCGGCCAACAGAAGGGAACCCAAGCGCGCGGGAAGCGATAAGGCATGGTGATTCATATTACCTATGTTCCTCATGCCTTTTTCTTTTTCGACAGCACAATGGCAACCACCACAATACCGGCCACAACGACGACGCCGATCACGATGCCGACGATAAGTCCTGCCGATATGCCCCCGCTTTTATTATCGCTGCCGCTGTCGCTCGCGTTAACGGACTGGGCGGAGCTGTTGGCGCCGGGCGTGGGTTTGGCCTTGACGGTCAGCTTGCACTCGCCGGTGACATCCGGATATTTGTTGCTTGTGGCTGTAATTGTCACCTCACCCGCCTTGAGGGCGGTGACCTTACCCTCCGCGTCGATAGAGGCGATGCTCTCGTCGCTGGATTTCAGGGTATAGGCTTTGTCGTCGGCGTTGGACGGACTTACCGTCACGGTCAGAGGCTGTGTTTCCCCAACCTCCAGCTCACTGAACTTGCAGCGTACCGCGATCTCCTTCACCGGCAGCTCCGTGCTGACGATGCTGTCTTCAGACACCAGGTTGAGGAGCGGGGCGTCAAAGGTGTTTTTGTTCACCAGCGGGCTGGTGCCGAGGCAGTATCCGGACGGGCCGCCGGGGAAGTTGACACTCAGACCGGACCGGATGGCGCCGCCGATTTTAATGGCGTCCGCCTTGGATTCGCTGTCCACCTTCTCCCACGGAACACGCAGCTCATACGTCATGCCGCTGTCGGCTGCGTTCCATTTTGCCGCGATGGTCCAATAATCCACCTTGACCCCGCCTGCCTGTGTGGTGCGGTCGACATCCTTTTTGTGGGCGTATGCCCATTGGTACATGGCATCCAGGTCGTTGCTGGCGGCGATGCCGTATTCCGCGTGGTTGACGTTGGTGCTGCCCTCCTTATTCATGTCGAGGGTAAGCTGTAGGCATTCCAACTGCCACATATTGGAGATATCATTGTCGGTAGCGGTAGCCTTCAACGTTGAGGAGTGTGCCGGGGCGTTTTTTGTCGTGACCGCAATATACAGGTTGTCATCGTCCCAGCGATAATAGACGGAAAATTCAAAATCGTCGTTTTCCGGCGGTGTACCCACCTTGGTGATGTAATCGTCGGTTCCCACGTCGGCCGCCTTCACCGTGTAGGTGGGCGCGCCCCATTCCTCCTCGCTGACAGTGCCGTCGATGGTGGGCGCAGTGCTGATTTTCCGAATGCTGTATTCGGCGCCCGCCGCGGACGCGGGCAGGACGGAAACCAGGCCGGACAACAGAACAAAAGACAGCAAAATGGTTAAGATGCGTTTCTTCATGGCTAAATTCCTCCTGTTAAACTGTGTTTTTCGTATGCATAGGGAAAAGGGAGACCGGCTTCACGGCGAGCCTCTTCGTCCTGGCGGATCATCCGACGATGCCGCTTTTTTCAATTCCTTGGGTGAAGAAGCGTTGTGTAAACAGATACAGCAGGGCCAGAGGAGCGACTATCAGCAGGCCGGCGCAGTTGTTATACACGCTTCCCAGCATGGATCCCTCCGTCGCCCCCACGGACGAGAGATTGAAGACGGATTGCAGTACCTTTGGCAGCGAATCCAGGCTGCGGAAGAACATGTTCGAATAAAACGTGTCGCTCCATTGCCACGAGAAGGAAAGGAGGAACAGGGTCGCCAGCATGGATTTCGCCAGGGGCAGCATAATACGGAAATACGCGGAAAAAACGCCGTAGCCGTCCACATATGCCGCTTCAGTCAGCTCGCTGGGCATGTTCTTGAAATACTGCATCATAATGAAGATAAACAACCCGTTTTTCAGCCCGATACCGAACAGCGAGAGCAGCAGCAGCGGAATAGGCAGGGGGAACCATCCGACCGTAAAGCTGACCAGACCCAGCTGCTGAAAGGTCAGAAACATGGGCACGGTCAGCGTCTGCGGCGGAATCAGCAGCGTCAGCAGCACCAGAACGAAAAAAACGTTTCGTCCCCGGAACTGAAACCGGCCCAACCC
>CAKTXU010000075.1 GCA_934630995.1 uncultured Eubacteriales bacterium | reverse complement strand
GCCCCCCTCAAATTGAGGGGGGCTGACTATTGCGGCGCCGTGTTATTTTTTACCCGTCCCGGCGGCGGTATTGCAGCGGGGTGAGCCCGAATGCCCTCTTGAATGCCGCAATAAAGCTGGAAACATCGCGGAAACCGCATTCCGCCGCGATGTGCGAGATGGGCATAGTCGATTTCAGCAGCTGACAGGCATAGGCCAGCCGCTTTTTCTTGATATAGGCCGTTGGGGAAAGGGACAACGCCCTCTGAAAATACCGTTCCAGGGTGTTCACGCTGATATGCGCCCCGGCTGCCAGCTCCCTGACCGACAGGGGCGAGGTGAACTCCCGGTGAATCCGGTCAAGCACCTGGCGGAGTTCGATCGGCAGGGCATCGGGCTGCTCCACATCTTCGGAGGGATCCGCCTCCCGAAGCAGCGCCAGCAGCCCGAAAAAGCAGCTTGCATCCTTGGCCGCGCAAAAAAAAGATCGAGCCAGTCCTCATTCCCCTTGGAGGAAAACAAAATCCAGAAATGCTCATGGGGCATGATGCTGTGATAGATACATTGGTGGTATTCGAAGGGCCTGGTGACAATGACGTCTCCGGGGGAGATGGGGTAAATGCGATCCTCCACCATGAAGGACACGTCCCCCGCCACATTGATATAGATTTCGCACTGATCGTGGATATGGGATACCGTCGTGTCGGTATAAATTGTGGTGGTCGAAAGCTTGGCGTCCACCTCTATGGGTTGTATCCCCTGAAAGGACATCTGTTTCCGCTTCATTTCAATCATGGGCTTCTCCCCTCCATTGTGGTGATTATAGCATATTTTTTGCAGAATTTCCCCTATAAATATAAACTTTCCTGCGCTATGATGAAGACGAAGAGGTGGTTGTTCATGCCTGTCTGGCTCGGATATCTGGAGGTTCTGCTGGCCGTGCTCCTGCTGGCGGGGGATTTTTCACTCAATAAGCTGTATCAGCGGCGGGCTGGCGTCACCCTCCGGGCGGGCCTTCTGTTCTTCTGTGTGGGAGGCTTCACCCTCCGCCTGTCCTGGTTTTCGCTGCTGACGGCGGCGGGCCTGGCCCTGCTGATTACCGGCTACACCCTGCTGGGCTTCCGGATTATGAAGGACGGCGGTCTGGCGGTTTACACGCTGTTTCTGATGGCGGGCGGCATGACGGTGCCGTACATCTGGGGGCTGCTCTTTCTGGGAGAACCCTTCACGCTATGGCGCACGGCGGGTCTGGCCGTCATCATCTCGGCGGTGGCGCTGACCGGCGGGGGAAAGGGCGCCCTCCGCCCCAGGCAGACGGCCATGTGCGCCGCGGTCTTTTTCCTCAACGGTTTCGTCAGCGTCCTCTCCAAGCTCCACCAGATAGACACCGCCCACCATGCCGCTTCCTCCCCCCAGTTTGTGATGCTGACCGGCTTTTTCAAGTGCCTGTTCTGCGGCGGCGCCCTGTTTTTTCTCCGTTTGCGGGAAGGAAAAACAGAGCTCCCCATCCCCTGTCTTCGGGTTTCCTCCATCGCTTTTCTCTCAGCGGCAGTCAGCGGATGCTCCTTTCTTCTTCAGCTTCTTGGAGCCCGGGTGCTGCCCGCCTCGGTGCTGTATCCCCTGGTGACGGGCGGCAGCGTCGTTCTGTCGACCCTGGCCGGGCTCGTCCTCTTCCGGGAAAAGGCCGGAAAGCGGGTATGGGCCGGTATCGCCCTCTGTGTCCTGGGAACTTGTCTGTTCCTGTAAATATGACAAAAAAGGTGGTCTACAGTATGCAGCTTTTTGAGAATCCACAGCATTTTTCCTTCACCTATGGCGGCATACCCTTCTGGAACCTGGAAATGGAGACACGGACAACAACTGCCGGTGATGAGCGCGTCTGGGAATACCGGCTGCCGGACGGTCTGACCGTCCGCCACATCGTCACCCTCTATCCCGCGTACGGCGCCTGCCAATGGGTCACATGGTTCCGCAATGACGCCGACACCCCCAGTCAGCTTCTGACAGACCTCTGCGACTGCGACCTGCGCTTTCCTCTCCAGGCGGAACCGCAGCCGTCCGGCAAGGCCTTTCTCCCCGGCAAGGACACAACCCGGGTGTATAATCCCATCGGTTCGCTGAGTATCTGGCGGGATTTCAGCTGCTGCGACGAATTCTACGACACTTGCCTGCGGCCGGGGGACAGCCGGCGCTACACCGCCTCGGGCGGGCGATCCTCTCAGGCGCGCTCGCCCTTCTTCGATGTATCCCGGGAGGGCGCGGGGATTTTCTTCGCCATCGGCTGGACCGGGCAATGGTGCTGCCAGCTGAGCCGGGATGAAAGCCATGTGGGTATCCGTACCGGCATTGAGGATGCCTGCTTCCGGCTGCTGCCCGGCGAGGAAATCCGCACCTCCTCGGTTGTGCTGATGCCTTATGCCGACGGCCGGGATGCCGCCCGGAACCGCTGGCGGCGTCTGGTGGGAGAACACTTCTCCCTGGTGGGCCAGCCGGGACGGGATGCCCAGGCGCCCCTGTGCGCCTGCCTGTGGGGCGGCATGCCCAGTGACCAGATGATTGAAAAAATCCGGTATATCGGCAGGGAAAAGCTGGGCTATGAATACATATGGATAGACGCCGGCTGGTATGGCGATTCCACCGGCCCCTGCCTGGATGAATTCGAAGGGGACTGGGCGGCCCATACCGGGGACTGGCGGGTCAATCCCACCTATCATCCCGACGGACTGGCGGAGGTTGCCGCCGCCGTCCGGGAGGAGGGCATGAAGCTGCTGCTCTGGGTGGAACCGGAGCGGGTGATAAAGGGCACCCCCATCACCCGGGAGCATCCGGACTATCTGCTTCCCTCACCGTACGAAGGGGACGCCAATCTCCTGCTCAACCTGGGAAACGAGGAGGCCTGGCAGTATTGCTTTGAAACCCTGTCCGGCCTCATCGAGCGGCTGAACATCAGCTGCTACCGCCAGGATTTCAATATGGATCCCCTGGCATTCTGGCGTGCGGAGGACAGCGAGGACCGGCGGGGCATGACCGAGATCCGGCATATCCTGGGTCTGTACCGTCTGTGGGACGCGCTGCTGGAGCGGTTTCCCACCCTGATCATCGACAACTGCGCCAGCGGCGGACGGCGCATCGATATCGAAACCTTGCGCCGCTCCGTTCCCCTCTGGCGCAGTGATCTGCAATGCCCCGCCAATCCCCAGCCGGAAGGCACCCAAAACCACTGCTTGAGCTACGGCTGCTGGATGCCCTATTCGGGGACGGGCCAGGGACGGATGTGGGGAGACGTTTATCATCTGCGCAGCGCCTACAGTCCGGGTCTGGCGGAAAACTTCTGGTACAGCGCCGCCGATCCCTGCCGGGCGGACCCGGTTCAGGCGGATTGGATCCGGCGGTATAACCGGGAATACAAGCTGGTGCGTCCCTATCTCTCCCGCGATTTTTACCCTCTGACTCCCGCTGCCGCGGGCGACGACGCCTGGTGCGTCCTGCAATACGACCGGCCGGAAGAAGGGGATGGCGTCGTCCTGCTTTTCCGACGGCCCGAATCCCCCTGCCGGAGCGCCCGTTACCTCCTGGGAGGCTTGCGGAAGGACGCAAGCTATCGCCTGACCGATATGGATACGCAGGAGACGTTCGCCCTCACCGGCAGCGAACTCACCGAGGAGGGCCTGCCTGTGGAAATTCCGGAAAAACGGGCATCGAAGCTCTATCGCTATCAAATTGTCTGACACACCGATTATTGCGTTGGTCAAGGCGGGTCGCGAGGCCCGCCTTGACTTTTTCCCCGTCCAGGAGCAATATAGAGCCAAGGAAGCGTCCGTCAAGAAAAGCTGAAGAAGGAGGGGGAGCCCATGCTGGGTGCGCTGCTGGGAGACATTATCGGCTCCGTCTACGAATGGCATCCGGTGAAGGCCATGGATTTTCCCCTGTTTTCCCGGGAAAGCCGCTTTACCGACGATTCGGTGCTCACCGCCGCCGTGGCGGACACCCTCGACGACAGCCCTCCCGGGGAAACGGGCGTTTTTGCCGGCCGCCGGAGGGCCCGGCTGTATGCTTACCGCTACAAGCAGGCCTACAGCCGATATCCCGACGCCGGCTTCGGGGAGCTGTTCCGCCAATGGGCCGTCAGCTCTTCCCTGACCCGTCTGAACAGCTATGGGAACGGGGGCGCCATGCGGGCCGTCCCCATCGGCTGGGCCTGTGCCACGCCGGAGGAGGTTCTGCGGGAGGCCCGCCTATCCTGCCTGTACACCCACCGCCACCCCGAAGCCATCAAAGGCGCTCAGGCGGTGGCGCTGGCGGTTTTTCTGGCCCGCAGCGGCGAATGCAAGGAAGCGATCCGGCAGCGGGTGGAAAAGTCCAGCGGCTATGACCTGTCCCGTTCACTGACCTCCCTGCGCCCGGATTACGTTTTTGACAGCAGGTCCGGCTACAGCGTTCCGCCGTCTATCCGGGCTTTTCTGGAGTCGGATGACTACGAAAGCGCCGTGCGGGGCGCCGTCTCCCTGGGCGGGGACAGCGACACCATGGCCTGTATCGCCGGGGGAATCGCCCACGCCTTTTACGGCCATATTCCCCGGGAAATCGTCTCCCGGGGAACGCCTGTCCTGAGCAGCGGCATCCGGCGGACGCTGCAGGAATTCAGCCGGCGATATGCCGTCCCCTGGTGAAAAAGAACGGCTGTTTATGCATCCTCCCATCTCTTGGCTTGCTGACCGCCATGCAAGCGACGCCGTTCATCCTACTAAACCACAGCATTTTCAAAGGCGCAGCCGGGTGAACGTATTCCACCCGGCTGCGCCTGTGATTATTTCATATTTGAGTTCCGTTTGTTGTCCTTGTCCGTCAGCCCCGCGAGATAATCGAGGCTCACATGGTGATATTGCGCCAACAGTATCGCGATGTTCAAGGGAATTTCCCGCTCACCCGTCTCATACCGCGTATACGTCGTCTTGTGCATGTGGAGGATTTCCGCCAATTTCTTTTGACTCAAATCCGCGTCCTCCCGTAAATCCCGGATTCGTTTGTACGGCACAGTGTAGCCCCCTGTCAATATTTTTATATTGACATTCTACACCGTTCGGTGTTATATTTTTGATAATGAACACCATTCGGTGTACTTTTTCAATCAGGGGGTAACTGCATGGAAAGTCGAACCTGCTGCAGCTGCCAATATTTCCGGCTGCATTATATCCGGTACGCCAGCGGCAAATATATGGCGTTGACCTATGGGCATTGCGTCAAACCCCGGCTGAAAAAGCGATACGCCCGGGACGCGGCCTGCTGTCATTGGCAGGGAAAGGAGACGCCGGCGGGTAAGATCCGCTCCTGAGCCCACGGCGCATCCACTTTCTCTATTTCAAAGTCTCATATAGTGTCATTCGGCGGGAGAAAAACAATCCCGGCGGGGTATTTCTCCTGACTGCGCTTCTCTTTGATGGAAATCCATTTCTCAACATCGATATTAAAGCAATTGGTTATGGCAAGAACAGAGTAAAGCACATCCCAGATTTCCTCTGCAATCGTGCCCTTTCAGCCGCTCCTCCGTGGTTTTGGGAGCGCCCTTGTGAACCGCTCCCGCAAGCTCGCCCACCTCTTCGGACAGCTTAACAAAGTAGTCCTTCACCAACTCCGGATGATGATCCTTTGACTGGATATAGGCCTGCAAATAGCAGACGGTAATTCCTTCTATCCAGTAATCCTCCCGCTTTCCTTATTCAGTCTTCTCCCGTCTCCGCGATTCCCCGGGCCGCGCCCGGGGTGGCCCCGTAGAGCTTTTTGTACAGCGCGATAAAATGGCTGGACTGGCGAAAGCCCACCCTGGCGGCCACCTCCTCCACCGGCAGGCGGGTAAAGCGGAGCAGCTGATCCGCCCTGGCCAGCCGCAGCCGGTTGAGGTACTCGTGAGGGGTGATACCGGTTTCCCTCCGAAACAGACGGATAAGGTGCTCGGGGGATACATACAGCGTCCGCCCCAGCTCCTCCAGGGTCAGCCGTCGGCTGAAATTGGCCTCCATATACCGGCGGGCCGCCTCCGTCAGCCCTTCCGCCCGGCTCGGCTCCCGCCCCGCCTCCGCCTCCAGCAGCAGACGGTGGAGAATATCCGACACCAGCCGGGATACGGACAGGGCCAGCACCGGCTCCCGCTCCCCTTCCAGAAGGAGCAGCTCCTCCATCCGGCGGCCGATTTCCCCCATATCCCCGCAGAAAAACGGGAAGCCGCCCTCCAGCCGGTTCCAAAGCCGGGCGGCCATGCCGGCGGCAGCCGCGCCCTCCGGATGGAGCCAGTAAAACTCCCATCGTCCTCCTTCCGGCGCAAAATAGGCATGCGCCATCCCGGCAGGCACCAGCGCGGCGGCGCCCGGCAGCAGACGGTGCTCCGTCCCGCCCATCCGCAGCCGCCCCTCCCCCGATACGGTCAGCAAAAGCAGCGGTATATGCAGCCCGCCCCTTCCCCGCCGGATATGGTAGGCGCTGTTGACCCTGTGCCAGCCCGCGGAGCTGATGCAGTAAAGCGAGGCCATATCCTCGGCCCGATTGAGCATGCTCAGGGACCGCACCCGGCCGAACGCGCCGTCGGCGCTGTAATCGAGGTTTTCCTCCAAATCCATACCCCCCGCCATGGTATCAAAAAATTGATATCTCATATCCCATAGTTGAGCATTTATTATACCAGTGTTGCAAACCTCCCGTCAATCGACTATTCTAAAATTGTCATCTTTCAATCTGATTTCATCAAAGAATCGTAATCACAGGGAGGCGGGATTATGACCAGCAAGGAGCGGTTTGCCCGGATGTTCGCTCATCAGGAGGCGGACCGGGTGCCGATTATCGACAGCCCCTGGGCGGGTACCCTGAGCCGCTGGCGGCGGGAGGGGATGCCGGCCGGCGCGGACTGGCGGGACTACTTCGGCGTGGATAAAACGGAGACGATTGGCGTCGACATCACCCCCCGGTATCCGATCGAGGTGCTGGAGGAGACCGACCGCTACCGGATTGTCAAATCGGAGTGGGGCGTGACCATGAAGCAGTTCAAGGAGGAGGATTCCACCCCCGAGTTTCTGGATTTCACCGTCGTCACCCCGGAGGAATGGGAAAAGGCCAAGGCCCGGATGACTCTGGAGCCGGACCGGATAAATTGGGCCTTCCTCAAGGAGAACTACCCCCGCTGGAAGGCGGAGGGCCATTGGATTGAAGGCCTGTTTTGGTTCGGCTTCGACGTGACCCACTCCTGGACGGTGGGGACCGAAACCCTGCTTGTCGCCATGCTGGAGGAGCCGGAATGGGTGACGGACATGTTCGACACCTATCTCAGCCGCAGCATAGCCCTGATGGACATGGTGTGGGACGCCGGCTACACCTTCGACAGTATCTTCTGGTACGACGATATGGGGTACAAGGGCACCCCCTTCTTCTCCAACGAAACATACCGCCGCCTGCTCCAGCCCTTCCATAAACGGGCGGTGGAATGGGCCCATAACAAGGGGATATACGCCCATCTCCATTCCTGCGGCGACATCATGCCCCTGATTCCCGACGTGCTGGACACCGGTGTGGATTGCCTGAATCCCCTGGAGGTCAAAGCCGGTATGGATGCCGTCAAGCTGAAACAGACATATGGGGATCGGCTGGTGCTCCACGGCGGTGTCAATGCCGTTCTGTGGGACGATAAGGAGGCCATCGTGGAGGAAATCTCCCGTATCGTCCCCGTCCTCAAGGAAAACGGCGGCTATATCTTTTCCTCGGACCATTCCATCCCCAATTCCGTCAGCACCGGCAACTTCAGGGAAATCGTGGCCGCCGTCAAACGGTACGGCGCCTATGGATAAAAGAACTGC
>CAKTXU010000074.1 GCA_934630995.1 uncultured Eubacteriales bacterium | reverse complement strand
ATCTGGTAGAGCGCCACCTTGCCAAGGTGGAGGTAGCGAGTTCGAGCCTCGTAAGCCGCTCCACAGCTCCCTGAAAAGACGTCGTCCCGGCGTCTTTTCCTGTGTGGGACATCTGCTTGTCCCCCACATCCTTCGGCGCCATAGCCAAGTGGTAAGGCATGGGTCTGCAAAACCCTGATTCCCCAGTTCAAATCTGGGTGGCGCCTCCAAAAAAAGCACTCTTCGGAGTGCTTTTTTTCATGAAATCAATCCCTGCGGGCTTTGTATGAATGGTCGGCGGTGTTTGGGAGACGTCGTTCGTTTGCCGAGCACGACATCTTTAAGGCTGTGGCAAGGTTCTGTAACGAAAACTGCATCGGTCTACCGGCGGAAACGACGCCGCCTCTGTACACCGATGCAGTTCTTTTGTATTTACCGGATGCTTTTGTTTTGATCGTCAACGACGAATACCATAGGCGGGGTCGCGTCACTGGCGTCGAAGTCGCCGCGTTCGATTGCTTTTTTCATGAACGCCATTGGAATCGCATAACAGGAATATTGTCTGAATACCGCTATTCTGCCTTCCAGATGCTTTGGAATATCGATTTTGAGAGAGGGGAAAATCTTGCGGAGCGATGGCTCAAGCCTGTCGGCCATCAGATACATCTGTTCCACACGAATTCTGTCAAGCTCCCGGTATTCGTCGGGGGTGATAATCGGAAGATTCACAAATGGCTTGCCGTTGCGGCTGCCTAACAGGCCGCAGGCGGTCAGATGAGGAATGTCCTCAAGGTACATCGGATTGAGGCCCGTATGCTCAAAAGGAATCCCTCTTGATAGGATATACAGCAGCTTTGCCAGATTATCATCATTGATTTCTACGGGACCGTGCATATACTTGTTCAAATCCGGCTGCGTGTCATAGACGTGAAGATCGATAGAGCTCGCGCTTAAAAAATGCTCCCAGTAGGTTCCCCGGCAGCCCCCATAGCTGTACTTACCGAAGCGATAATTTGCGAAGTCGAAATCCAGCGGATATTTTGTACCGGAAGCAATCCATTTTCCACCGTCGGGACGGAGTGGATATTCCTCTTTCGAGGGTACGATGCGCTGTGTTGCCGTATAGAGCGCGGAAGAAAGCAGGTGAAGGACAAAGTAATATTCCAGCTTTTTTCTCTTGCAATCCGTCAATTCCGTGAGAAAGGCCGGTATCCGCAGTTTCTTTAGGTAATCGTTTATGATATCTAAAAGGCTGGAATACTGTTCCTCCACGAAGGCAATCTCGGCATCCAAGCCTCTCAGCATGTCCCTCGGAGTCACGATCATAAAATCGGTAAAATAGGCGTTTCCGACGGCTCTCATCAGCTCGGAAGCAACCAGAGTCTTGACAGCGTTTTCAACATAGGCCGTGGGCATCCCCAGAGAACGGGCCATTTCAACGACTGTCACCGGCTTATCATATGCCACGATTAGAATATTTTGTTTGAGCAGATCGTTGGCCACCAGCGCCCATGGTTCGTCGTGGAAGCCTTGACAGCCATGACAGCTGATTTCAAGCCGTTCGGGCGCATAACTATGTTTTGCGTATGCCTCCATCTCGTCAAATCCTCTCCGTATTTTTTCTCTGCCGCTTGAAAGGCGGGAAAGCACCGTACCTTTTGGAAGCCTTAGGCTATCGGCGATATCCTGTACTTTTTCACCATTCAGATAATGGCGCACGATGACTGTGCGGTACTTGTCCGCGAGATAAGCGACCTCACGGCGGACAGACTCCGCATCGGGGGTATTATCCGGCTCCGCCTCGTTTTCGTAAACCATGCCGTCCGTTTCCGGTAAGAGATCAATGCTCACAGTGGGGAGCTTGTATTTCCTTCTGAGCATGTCACAATACTTGTGATTGAGTACCATTGACAGCCACGATTTGAGATTGGCGATCTCCTTGGGGTATTGCAGAGCGGCAAGCAGCACCTCCTGTGCCAAATCCTCCGCATCATCCAGGCTGCCGCATTTCTTCAGTGCGGCGCGGAACAAATCCCCTGTATATCGGTGTATTTCCGGCACATGCATTGACTCACCTCCTTTGAGAGCTTTCACCTATAAGTCGCGGCAAATCGGATTGGATTCGATGGAAGGTGTTTTTTAGTATACAGCACTCTCAAGCGGGAGTCTATCTGTTAGACTTTCTCCGCAAAAAGTGATATACTGGCGGTGGAACGCACACACTAGGAAAAGAGGTGGCGCTTGATGCCGCAGACAATACCGGAGCCTCTGCCGCTGGAGGGGACCGGAAACACCCGGGAGCTGGGAGGCTACCGCACCGTTGGGGGCGGGAGAACGGTACCCGGCCGGTTCCTGCGCAGCGACGGCCTACAGGAGCTGACTGGGGAGGACAACCGCTCACTATATGAATATGGGGTGCGGTGCGTGCTGGATCTGCGTTCGGAGCTGGAGGTGGGGCAACAGCCCGACGCGTTGCAGGAGGGCTTTGTTTACCGGCGGTTTCCGCTCATTGATCATATTCAGTCGGACAATATGGCGGGGCTTCTCCCCGCCACGATGGAGGAGATGTACTGCAGCCTGCTGGACGGCAGCGGGGACACCCTAGCGGCTATTTTCAGGGAAATGCTCCGGTATCCCGGCGATTGTGTGCTGTTTCACTGCACCGCGGGAAAAGACCGCACCGGGGTGGTATCAATGCTGCTGCTGGCTCTCGCCGGGGTGGACGAAGATACCATTGTAGCGGATTATGCCGCGACTGAGGCGTTGATGAAGGAGAAATTTAACCGGCAGAGGGCCAAGCTCAGGACGCTCATGGGCATCGAGGTGCCGGAGTATGTGGGATGGTCCCGGCCGGAGAGTATGGAGCGAACCCTCCGCCATCTGCGGGAGCGATATGGCGGCGCGAAGGCATATCTGATACGTATCGGACTGAGCGAAGAGGAATGCTGCCGTCTCAGGCGGCAAATACTGGAGGAATGAGACCATGAGCAAAACTCAAGAGATACAGCGGGCCATGATGGAGGCCCTCAAGCAACATGAAGCCGAGCGAAAGGCGGCCTTGTCCCTGCTTTTGTCGGCGCTGAAGGCGGCGGCCAAGGATGCCCGGCGGGAGCTGACCGAGGCCGAGGAGAACGCCATCATTCAGAAGGAGATCAAACAGACCAAGGAAACCATGGACAGCGCTCCCGCCTTCCGGACGGATATCCTGGAAGAGTGCCGTTTCCGCATCGAGGTACTATCCGCCTTTGCGCCACGGCAGATGGACGAGACGGAAATCCGGGCGGAGATACAGGCGGTGCTGGCAGAGCTGGGACTGGCGGCCCCAGCGGCCAAGGACAAGGGAGCCATCATGAAAAACCTGATGCCCCGGGTGAGGGGCCGGGCCGACGGAGCCCTGGTCAACCGCCTGGTGGGCGAGCTGTTTTAAGGGGGGAGGGTCTTATGTTGGAATTGGAAAGCATTGCAAGGCAGGCGCAGCAGGCTATGACCCAGCTGCTGGATGTCGCCGGACGGCAGCCTGGGGATATCGTGGTGGTAGGGTGTTCCTCCAGCGAGGTGGGGGGAGAGAAAATCGGTTCCTCATCCAGTCCGGCGGTGGCGGAAGCCGTTCTGAACGGGCTGTATCCGGTAGTAAAGGAGCGGGGGCTGTATCTGGCCGCCCAATGCTGCGAGCATTTGAACAGGGCGATTATTCTGGAACGGGCGGCGGCGGAAAGATATGGATTGGAAATCGTCAATGTGGTGCCTCAGCCTAAGGCCGGCGGTTCCTTCGCCACGGCGGCCTATGCGGCTTTTGAACGGCCGGTCGCGGTGGAGCGGGTAGCCGCACACTGCGGAATGGATATCGGCGGTACCCTGATCGGGATGCATCTTAGGTGTGTGGCTGTACCGGTCCGGCTGAATACCCGACAAATTGGCGAGGCGCCGCTCCTCTGCGCCCGCACGCGGCCGAAATTCATCGGCGGGAGCCGCGCTCACTATGACGAGGCGCTGCTTTGATGGAAGCGGGCAGACGGATTCGAGAATTGACGCCAAACGAGGTGGGGCCGGCGTTGAAGCTGGTTTGGGAGGTTTTTCTGGAATTCGAGGCCCCCGACTATCCGCAACAGGGCGTTGACGAATTCAGGCGCTTTTTGGACGATGAAGTCGAGTTGGGAAAGCTGCGCTTTTTCGGTATCTTGGAGCAAGGAGGGCTGGCCGGGGTTCTTGCCATGCGTCAGACGCATATCAGCCTGTTTTTTGTCCGAAAGGAATTTCATAAACAGGGGATGGGCCGGGCTCTTTTTCAGTTTATGCTGGAACAGACCGGATACCGCCGCGTTACAGTGAATTCATCGCCGTATGCGCGGGAGGTTTACCGCAAATTGGGATTTATCCCCACTGCTGCGGAGCAAATAACCAATGGTATCCGGTTTATCCCTATGGTGAGCGAAAGAGTATAAGCAAAAGCAGATTTGACTGCATCAAATCTGCTTTTGTTTTTATCTCCGACTTATCAAAGACCTGAAAAAATATATGGTGTGCGCGGCTGCACGGGGCGGGATGTTCCGCCCGCGCAAGGAGGAATTCGACAACGTCAACAGGGAGTCGGAAAAATTTTCCTGAACAGTGTGTATAAAGAGAAAAAGCGGGTCCATACTCAGGGTATCAAAACCGAAAGGGGACTCCTTCATGAAACATACCGGACGATGGATCAAAGCGATTGCCTTGGGACTGTCCGTCGCGTTTATCATATCCCTGTGCGGCTTTTCCGGCCAATGCGCCCAGATTAGGGAGCGGGTGGTCAGGCTGCATGTTCTGGCCAATTCCGACAGCGAAGAGGACCAGGCACTCAAGCTCAAGGTGCGGGATACGGTGGTAGAAGCCGCCGCCGGTTTATTTGACGGGGCGGAGAACGCGGGAGACGCTTTGGCCCTGGCGGAAAAGAGGCTGCCCCGGCTGCAGGCCGCGGCGCAGCAGCGGGTGTATGACGAAGGCTACGACTATCCTGTCCAGGCCAAGCTTGTCAATATGTATTTCACCACCCGGGTATATGACACGGTGACGCTGCCTGCCGGGATGTACGATGCCCTGCGGATCACCATCGGAGAGGCGGAGGGGAAAAACTGGTGGTGTGTGGTTTTCCCGCCCATGTGCGTCTCCGCCGCCACAGAGCATAAAGAGCTGTCCGACGTATTGGATCCGGAGCAGGAGGAGATCGTCACACAGCCGCAGAAATTTGAGGTGCGTTTCAAAATCGTCGAGCTGCTGGAGAGCGTGGGCAATCAGCTGCGCCAATGGTTCGGCGGGGAGTCGGAAACGGAGATTTCAGCGGCCTCCGGGAATTCGGAAAGCACTGCCGGATAAGAAAAACAGTCCATGCGCAGGTTGACCAGAACCGGCGCATGGATTTTTTTATCTCTGCACAATTCGACAAAATTCCTCCGTCCGCTTGACAGACGGTCACGCCGATCTTATCCTATTATACTATACACCACCACAATTTCCTCCGGAAGGCGGGGTACGCCCTTGTTCGAGGAGAACGCTTGCTGAACGAAGCCGTTTAAAAACGGCTTTGTGTCGAAAACCTGCGAATAGCAAGAATTTTTGCAGGTCACGCGCATAAATTGCCGTTTATCAGCAGTTGGAATATGGTGAAATGGCGGGGGAGGTTCCCGTCGGGAAGTGGAAGTGAGGGTTTGAGTAAATTTCAGCACGATTTGACCCAGGGCAGCGTGGCCAAGCAGCTTCTGCTGTTTTCCCTGCCTTTTCTGGCATCCAACCTGCTGCAGGCGCTGTACAACATGGCCGACATGCTCATCGTCGGCTGGTTCAACGGCTCGGTGGGGGCTACCGCCGTCGGCATGGGCGGGCAGGTGACCATTTTGGTCATCAACCTCATCAGCGGCCTGGCGGTGGGAGGCACCGTACTCATCGCCCAGTATATCGGCGCCAAACGGCAGGAGGAGGTTGCCCAGACGGTGGGCACCATGTTCTCCCTTTATGCCATCTGCGGGGCGGTTATCACTGTCGTGATGCTCCTGTTGGGCTCTACCGTCCTGCGGTGGATGAACACCCCGGCCGAGGCCTTCGATGAAACCCTGGCTTACCTCAATATCTGCATGGGCGGCACGCTTTTTGTCGTGGGATACAACGCGGTCAGCGCTGTTCTGCGGGGAATGGGGGATTCCAAGCATCCGCTGATTTTCGTCGCCATTGCCTGCATCGTCAATGTTATCCTGGATCTGCTGTTGGTGGGCGCTTTCGACATGGGCGCCGCCGGCGCCGCCTGGGCGACCATTGCCGCCCAGGCCATCAGCTTTATCATCTCGGTGATTTTCCTGCGGGGGAGGGATTTTGTTTTCGATTTTCATCCCCGCAGCTTCCGCATACATGGGGATATCGCGGGCAAGCTGGTGCAAATCGGTTTGCCCGCCTCCCTCCAGGGAACATTGGTGAGCTTTTCCTTTATGGTGCTGACCAGTATCGCCAACATGGTGACCGTTCCCGCCATCATCGGTTCCACCACCCTGAGCGTGGCGGGCAAGGTCAACAGTGTGGCCATCCTGCCTTCCATGGCTATGCAGGCGTCGGTTTCGTCCATGGTGGGGCAGAACATGGGGGCCGGCAAGCCGGAACGGGCGAAGAAAACCATGTGGGTGGCCATCGGCTTCGCTTTCGCTTTTTCGGTACTGGTCTACGCCCTGGTCAATCTATTCCCCAATGAGATCATCAGCGTCTTCATCGGCGGGAGCAGTGACCCGGCTCTGGCGGAATGCCTTGAGGAATTCAAGCTGCAGAGCGCCACCTATCTGCGCTGCATCAGCTACGATTATCTGCTGACAAGTGTCCTGTTCTGCATCAACGGCCTGGCCATGGGGGTGGGGCAGACCCTCTTTTCCATGTGCAACGGCATCTTCAGCTCCTTGCTGCTGCGGATTCCCGCCGCCTATCTTTTCGGCGAGGTACTGGGCTGGGGACTGGCCGGCGTCGGGCTGGCCGCGCCCACGGCGACCTTAGGCGGGCTTCTCATTGCCATTGTCTACCTGCTGACAGGTTCCTGGAAGCGGGCGAAGATCGCCGGGGCACAGCGGAAGGAGCCTCTGCCGGATTGAACGCCGCATCTTGCAATTTTCAACGGCCACGGCTATAATGGAAAGGAACACGTTGACAAATCACGACGGAAGAAGTGTTGATTTATGCAGGAGATCCGGATCGAACGCACCACAGCCCCGCGGCAGAAGCCGACCGACAGCTCCAAGCTGGGCTTCGGCAACTATTTCAGCGATCACATGTTTATCATGAATTATGATGAGGGCCAGGGCTGGCACGATCCACGCATTGTTCCCTACGGCCCCCTGTCCCTGGATCCGGCCGCCATGTGCCTCCACTATGGGCAGGAGGTCTTCGAGGGCATGAAGGCCTACCGCGCACCGGACGGGCGGGTGGTGCTGTTCCGCCCCGACAAAAATATGGCGCGCCTCAATCTTTCCAACGACCGGCTGTGTATCCCGTCTATCGATGAGACCTTCGCCGTGGAGGCCGTCAAAAAGCTGGTGGCACTCGATCAGGATTGGATTCCCGACGGAGAGGGGACCTCTCTGTATATCCGTCCCTTCATCATCGGTGTGGATCCCCATGTGGGGGTGCATCCGGCCCATCATCTGCTCTTCATTGTCATCCTTTCTCCAGTGGGCGCTTATTATCCCGAAGGGCTCAACCCGGTGAAAATTTATGTGGAACGCAGCTATGTTCGGGCGGTCCGGGGCGGTATGGGTTACACCAAGACCGGCGGCAACTACGCCGCTTCGCTCAAGGCCCAGGACGAGGCGGAAAAGCAGGGGTATACACAGGTGCTTTGGCTGGACGGCACGGAGAGGAAATACGTTGAGGAAGTCGGCAC
>CAKTXU010000073.1 GCA_934630995.1 uncultured Eubacteriales bacterium | reverse complement strand
TTTCAATATAGCCGATAGAGCGCCGTTTGCCAAGGGGCGGCGGAATAAAAATTTTGAAATGACGGGCAAGATAACAAGCATATGGCCGCAATCAGGAGAGAAAACAAGCGAAAACGGGCTGTAAATTAAAAAATCCGGCATTTGCCTATTGACAGCGCCCAGGCGATGTGCTATCATCATACACGCGTTTGAAAAAGGAACGAGTATTTTGAAGGTTACAGGAGGTATTTGCGATGTCCACATACATGGCAAAAGCCGGTCAGGTCGACCGCAAGTGGTATATCATCGATGCCGCCGGCAAACCGCTGGGCCGTGTGGCCGCCCAGGCCGCCGTGCTCCTGCGCGGTAAACACAAGGTGGATTACACCCCCCATGTGGATTGCGGCGACAATGTCATCATCATCAATTGCGCCAAGGCCGTGCTGACCGGCAACAAGCTGGAGCAGAAGAAATGGCAGCGGCATACCGGCTGGATCGGCGGACTGAAGGAAACCAAGTACGCCACCCTGATGGCCCAGCGCCCCCAAAAAGCGATGGAGCTGGCGGTGAACGGCATGATTCCCGACAATACCATTGGCCGTAAAGCCCGCACCCGCCTGCATGCTTATGCCGGCACCGAGTACGCCCAGGTCGCTCAGAAACCCGAAGCGTTTGAAGTTTGAGGAAGGAGGCTCACCTAGATGGATTACAATAAGAGACCGTATTTCTATGGAACCGGCCGCCGCAAGAAGTCTGTAGCCCGTGTCCGCCTGTATGCCGGCTCCGGCAGTGTGAAAATCAACGGCCGCGAAATCGACGATTATTTCGGCCTGGAAACCCTGAAGCTGATTGTCCGTCAGCCTCTGAACCTCACCGGAACAGCGGATAAATTCGACATCGAATGTCGCGTCGCCGGCGGCGGCGTCACCGGCCAGGCCGGCGCCATCCGTCACGGCATCTCCCGCGCCCTGCTGCAGTACAACAGCGAGGAGCTGCGGCCCCTGCTGAAAAAGGCCGGATTCCTGACGCGCGATCCGCGTATGAAGGAACGCAAGAAGTACGGCCTGAAAGGCGCCCGCCGCGCGCCCCAGTTCTCCAAGCGGTGATTTTCTCAACGGTTTATGGCGAAAAGCTCCCCGGACAGGAACCTGTCCGGGGATTTTTGCTCTTGCGCCGGGAGTGCGCAGGCTGAGGAAAGCGGGAGGGGATTTGGAAAAGGCATGCTGCTATTGCGGACACGATTGCTCACGCTGTCTGACCTATCTCGCAACGAAATATAACGACGACGGGCTGCGTAAGCAGTCCCAGCGCTTTTATCTGCGCGAATTCGGGTTGCGTATACCGTTGTCGGACATACACTGTTCAGGCGGCAGGGCAGAGGATGTTTTCAGGCTGTGTCGCGAATGCCCCTGGGCGAAATGCTGCCGTGAACGAGGCATCGGCGCCTGCGCGGAATGCGACGAATATCCCTGTGAACCTCTTCGCGGTTATATTGAGAAATATGTCAATAGATGCCATCAGCTGCCCCGTCCATCAGCGACAGCACAGGAAGCGGCTGAACGGTAGCCATCATACGCTTTCCCTATCCGATTGAATTCCTCCTGAATTTGGACTGGTTGGACAAGGCGGACCGGTATTTTTTGAAAGACGGGCCGGGAGAAAAACAGCGGATACGGTTGTCTGGAGGAGGGTGTACATGGTATAATACCCTCACGGCGTAAGCCGAAGCCTTGCGCAGCAAGCCTTCGGACGCCTGAGAGAACATTGTTCCCGCAATTTGGGGCTGACGCCCCGGCGGCTGCGCCGCTCCTGTGCTTCGCGCAGAAAAATTGTGGTATAATGGAACGGATGCAGTGCGACATAGAATAATCAGAATGGGGGAGTTTCCGTGGGTTTGTTTGATTTCATACGTTCCCAGTTTATAGAGGTCATCGAATGCACAGATTTTCAGCCGGACATGATCATGTTTCAGTTTCCGGTGGACGGCAATGAAATCAAGATGGGCGCACAGCTCACCGTCCGGGAGGGACAGGCGGCGGTTTTCATGAACGAGGGGGTCATCGCCGATGTGTTCGGCCCCGGCCGGTATACGCTGAGCACCCAGAACCTGCCGCTGCTCACCAAGCTGAAGTCTTGGGAATACGGCTTTAATTCCCCCTTCAAGGCGGAGGTCTATTTTGTCAGCACCCGGCAGTTCCCCAATCAGAAATGGGGAACACAGAAGCCCGTGCTCATGCGGGATAAGGAGTTCGGCATGATCCGGCTGTCCGCCTTCGGCATTTACACTTTCCGCGTGGTTAAGCCGGATGTATTTCTGCGGGAGATCATGGGCACCCTGTCGGCTTACACCACCAAGGACATATCCCATTACCTGCGCCGTCTGATTGTAGCGGGCCTGTCCGATCTCATCGGGGAAACCGCTATCCCGATCATCGATATCGTGCGCAATTACGATGAGCTGGGCGCCGCCGGACGGGAAAAGCTGCAGCCCGTTTTCGACAGGCTCGGGCTGAGCCTGCCGGTGCTGACGGTGGAAAGCGTCTCCCTGCCGGAGGAAGTGGAAAAGGTCATCGACCAGCGCACATCCATGGGGGTTATCGGTGACGTGGGGCAATACACCCGCTTCCAGGCGGCCGGTGCCATCCGGGATTTCGCCCAGAACGAGGGAGCGGGAGGCTTGGCCGGGGTCGGTGTCGGTCTGGGCGCCGGCGCCCAGGTGGGGCAGGTTTTCGCCTCGGCGATGAACGCACCGGCGCAGCAGACCTCCGCCTGTGCCGCCTGCGGTCAGCCTGTACCCGCGGACGCCAGGTTTTGCCCTCATTGCGGCAAGAATCCCCGGGCGTCGGGGGCGGCTTGCCCCCATTGCGGCGGCCAGGTGATTCCGGGCGCTAAATTCTGCCCGTCTTGCGGCAAACCACTGGCGGCGGTCTGTCCCCAGTGCGGTGCGGCCGTCACCGGCAGGTTCTGCCCGGAATGCGGCACGCCCCGGCCCGAATGAGGCGAAGACCGGTGAGGAGGCTGTTTCATGGAGAGTACGGCGGCCAATAAATTTGTCTGTACCGGCTGCGGCGGACAGATGCTGTTCGATCCCGACAGTCAGGGCTTGGTCTGCGAACAGTGCGGACGGGAGGAGGCTATCGCCTCCCCGGTCATAGAGGCACCCGAATACCTGTATATTCCCACGGAGGATACCTATACCGCCCCGGACTGGGAGACCGAGGGGGCCCGCACCATCCGCTGCAAGGGATGCGGGGCGGAGTGTGTCCTGGGCGCCGCCTCCATGACAACGGTCTGTCCCTTTTGCGGCAGCCGGTATATTTTGGACGAGGATGCGATCACGGCGGGCATCCTGCCGGAAAGTTTGATGCCCTTTCAGATTTCACGGGACAAGGCGGACGGTATCTTCCGCGCCTGGGCGAAGAAGCGGTTCTGGGCCCCGAAAAAGTATAAGAACGCGGTCCGGAACGGCGGCGCTTTGGCCGGTATTTATATGCCGTTTTGGACTTTTGACGCCAATTTATACACATCGTACAGCGGCCAGGGAGGGCGCGACCGCATTGTGGTGCGGACCCGGAGGGTCAACGGCAAGACCCAGACTTATACCACCACCGTCACCGACTGGTATCCCATCTCGGGCAGCGATGCGCTGTGCTTCGACGACCAATCCGCTCCCGCCACCAGGCGGCTGGACTTGGATTTGGTGCGGAAGCTGGGGGGATACAGCACCAAATTTCTCAACCGGTACGATCCCGCTTTTCTGACCGGCTTTCTGGCGGAGCGCTACGACGTCGGCGTAGGGGAGGGCTGGGCGTCGGTCGCCCCGGGAATGCAGTCGCACATGGAGCGGCGGATTGAGGCGGCAGGCGGCTATGATCACTATCGGGGAATGCGGTATGATCACCGGTTCAGCGAGGTCCGGTTCAAGCACATTCTGCTGCCAGCGTGGATGTATGCCTTCCCCTTCGGCAAAAAGACCTATCCCTTCATGGTCAACGGGGAAACCGGCAAGGCCGCGGGCCGGGCGCCCGTCAGCCCCTTGAAGGTGCTGGCCGCCGTGCTGGGCGGACTGGCGCTTCTATTCCTTATATATGCAGTTTTGTATTTCCTGGGCGGATAGGCCGCCCTCCAAACTCGTAGAAAGGCGCAAGGATATACGGCATGACCATTCTGTCTGCGCACAACCTGGAGAAGGCTTTTGGGGAACGGGTCCTGTTCTCCGGCGTGACCTTCGACATCGGGGAACACGATAAAATTGGGCTGGTGGGAGACAACGGCTGCGGGAAAACCACCCTGTTCCGGAGGCTCACCGGCGAAAGCGATCTCGACGGGGGCGAGGTGGTCCGCGCCCGGGACCCCCGGGTGGGCTATATGGAGCAGCACGCCTGCTCCGATCCCTCCCGCACCCTTTGGGACGAGGTGGAGGGGATTTTCGCGCCCCTGCTGGAGCTGGAGCGGGAGCTGGAGGCGGTGGACGTCCGGCTGCTCGAAAGCGCCGAGCCCGCCCTCATCGAACGGCAGCATCGCCTGCGGGAAGCCTTTGAGGCCGCGGGCGGGCTGTATTTCCGATCCCGTGTCCGTTCCACCCTGCTGGGGCTGGGCTTTGACGAGGCGGCCTTCCGCCAGCCGGTGTCCACCCTCAGCGGCGGGCAGCGGTCCAAGGCGGCCATGGGCCGCCTGCTCCTGTCCGACAGCAGTCTGCTCCTGCTGGACGAGCCCACCAACCATCTGGACATTCCCTCGGTCGAATGGCTGGAGGAGTTTCTGCGTACCTATACCGGGGCGGTGGTGGTGATATCCCACGACCGGTATTTCCTCGACAAGGTCACCGGCCGGACATTGGAGCTGTCCCAGGGGAAGCTCTATGTCACCGAGGGCGGCTATTCCGTCCACCGGGCCAAGCGGGAAAAGGATCGGGAGGTGGCGGAGAAGCATTATAAAACTGCCGCCCGGGAGATCAAACGCAGGGAGGAGAGCATCGCCCTTCTCAAATCCTTCAACCGGGAAAAGAGCATCCGCGCCGCCGAAAGCAAGGAGAAAATGCTGGACAGGCTCAAGGAGCAGGTGGAGGAGCCGGAGACGGACAACCCGGTCATCCGGTTCGATTTCACGGTCAAGGCCGTCAGCGGCAACGAGGTGCTGACGGCGGAGAACCTGTCCATGGGTTTTGAGGGGCGGCCCTTGTTCCGGCATGTGGATTTCTGCGTCCGGCGGGGGGAGCGGGTTTTCCTGCTGGGACCCAACGGCTGCGGCAAAACCACGCTGCTTAAGATACTGAACGCCAGGCTGCGCCCGCAGACGGGATTTGTCCGACTGGGGGCCAAGGTCGGCGTGGGCTATTACGATCAGACCCAGGCGGGCCTCCATCCGGATAAATCCGTTATCGACGAAATTTGGGACAGCTATCCCGACCTGACCCAGACGGAAATCCGCAACGCCCTGGCGGCCTTCCTCTTCCGGGGGGAGGATGTCTTCAAGCAGGTAGGCCCCCTGAGCGGCGGCGAAAAAGCCAGGCTGCTCCTGCTGCGGCTGATGCTGGCGCGGGACAATCTGCTGCTGCTGGACGAGCCCACCAACCACCTGGATATCGGTTCCCGGGAAGCGTTGGAGGAGGCGCTGTCGGGCTATGACGGCACCATCTTCATCGTCTCCCACGACCGCTATTTCATCAACCGGATGGCTACCCGCATTCTGCTCCTGAAGGAGGACGGCTGCCGGGAATACGCGGGCAACTACGACGCCTATCTGGAGCGGCTCCGGCGGGAGGAGGAAGCGCTCGAAGGGCCTGTGGAAAAGCCGGTGAAGGAAAACGCCTATAAGCAGCGCAAGGAGCAGGAGGCGGCCCGGCGCCGGCTGCAGGGACAGATCCGGCGGATTGAAGAGGAGATAGCCGCCGCCGAGCAGGCGGTGGGGGCGCTGCACCGTCAGCTGGAGTCGGAAGAGGTGGCGGCGGATTACAGCCGTCTGCTGGAGGTCACGGGGAAGCTGGACGAGCAGAACACCGCGCTGGAGGGCCTCATGGAGCGTTGGGAAGCGCTGAGTGAGGAGTGGCAGAGGACTGCCGGGCAGGGCGAAGGAGCCTCCGGCGATAAAGAGGGATAAGTGGCTATGTGGGAGTTCCTGAAACGACGGCGTTACCCGGTGTCTTTGATCGCTATGCCGGTCTGCGGGGTGCTGTTCGGCGGGGCGCTGCTGTGGGAGGACAGGCTGTCCCTCTTTGGCATGGCGCTGCTTTACGGCCTGTCCGTTTACGGCTTCTGGTGCGCCCTATGGCTGCTCTGCGGAGGATTGAGAGGCCTTGTCACCGGCGCGTATTATGGCTTCTGGCCTTTTGACGCCGTTCTCCTGTGGGCCTTTTCCCAGGGTATTCTTGGCTGGGAACTTCCCCTCTATATCCTGATTCCCCTGGCGGTTATCCCCATGATAGGGCTGCTTCCCCGGAAGAACGCGCTGCGGGACAGGCTGGCGCCCCCCGACGTATCGCCCAAAAACGGCTGGGAAATGACGGAGGCGGAGGAGGACTGGGAGGATGAGGAGCTTGAGGAGGCCGATGAGGCGTTCCCCGAGCCGCCCTGGCTGGCCTCCTACCGGGAGGGAAACCGGCAGACTTTTTTTGATCTCAGCCTTACAGACGACGATTTCCCCGCCATGCGGCGGCATTTTCCCCGCCGTTTGGAGCTGGAGATCCCTATCAACGGCTGGGAGGGGGAGCCGGACAGCCGTTCCGCCGCCCTGCTGCAGAGGCTGCTGGATTGGCTGGGGAAGGAAGGGGCTGTTCTGCTGGCCGGCCTCCAGCTGGATTATGGCAGCGGCCGGGCGGCGCTGTCCTTCTATTACCAGCCGCGGGAGGGATACCGCCTGGCGGGGAAGGCCCGCTCCTTCTTTCGCCGCCGGAGAGTGCCGGTCACTCTGCGCTCCGAACAGGATGCGGGGTGGGCGTTTCTCCGCGAGGAGCTGATGCCGGAGGAGCGGCTGCTTTTCCGCCTCCGCAACGAACGGCTGGCGCGCGGCCTGGAGGAGCAGGGGGTGGACATCTATAAGCCCCGGCCCATCGCTTTTTTCGTGTGGGTGGAAAAGCAGGAGGCGCTGATTCCCTGCGGAACGGCCCTGCTGGACGGCGGCTTTATCCCCTTCAGCACCCGCCGGGACGGAGCGGGGTATGAAATGGATTTTACCCGTAGGCTCAAGCCCAGCCAGGAATCCCTGGATGCCGCCGTGGATTGGCTGATGACCGCCTTGGAACCCTTTGAAGGGCGATTCCGCGGCGTGCTGCTGTAAGGGGGACGGGATGAAATGAAGGCGTATTACAGCCGGAGAGCCAGAAGAGAGTGCGCCGCGCTGGCGCTGGGCGCGGGCTTGGTGTTTTTGGCGCTGGCGGTTGCCGCCCTCCTTACTCCCGACGCGGGCTGGACGGTGGCGGCGGTGTTTCTAGCCGGTGCGCTTTGTATGCTGGGACTGCTTCTCATGGTACTGCGGCGGCGGGGCGTGGCTTTTAAAATCGCCGGGCCCGGCATTCGTATCGGGGATCTGCTCATCCCCATAGAGGCCGTAGAGTGGATAAGCGCGTCCGTCTCCTATACCCGGCCCGTGCCGGAGACAAAGAGGGAGGGGGATGCGGCCCTGCCTTTGGAGCTGACCGGGACGATATGTATAAGTACCCTGGAGAAGCGCTTCACATTTGTGGGGCTTTGCCGGGTGCCTGCGCTATACGGAGAACTGAAGAAGCGCACGGGCAATTTGGAAATGAAGGTGCAGCTCAGCCGCCGGGTGCGCAGGTATCTGGAGGATAGCCGGGCTTGAGGCCGCAAGCCCCTCTGCGCGCAACAAGCCACCGTTGCCTTCCGCGAAGGCGGATAAGGAGCGCGGCCAAGAGCACCCTGCGCTCT
>CAKTXU010000072.1 GCA_934630995.1 uncultured Eubacteriales bacterium | reverse complement strand
GAATATACCCGCTGACAGGATTGTACGGCCGTGCGGTATGCGATGGCAATATTCCCGCCCTGCTGCTTTTTACCGGCAGTTCCTTGCTGGTGGCTGTGGCCTTTTCCCTGGTAGTGGGCCGGTTTTACCGCAGACTGGGCAGCCGTTTGAAGGCGGAGGCGACAGGGGCTAAGTATACTCTGACCGCTCTGAAATTCTCCAGCCCGTTTTTAACTCTTTGCAAACGGGAGCTGCGCCGATTCTTTTCCTCCACGCTGTATGTCGTCAATGCCGGGTGTGGGCTGTTCCTGCTGCTGCTGGCGTCGGTTGCCAGCCTGTTTGCCGGAACCGGCTGGCTGGAACAGCTGGGGATTCCGGGGGGACCGGCGATTATCCGCGCGGTTTTGCCGTTCGGCATGGGCCTTCTGGTCAGCATGGTGAGCATGACCTCCTGTTCTATTTCACTGGAGGGTACGCAGCTCTGGCTGGTAAAAAGCCTGCCGGTATCTGCACGGACGGTTTTACTGAGCAAGGCCGCAGCCAGTCTCGCACTGCAAATCCCCGTCATCGTGGTCAGCGCGCTCCTTTTCGCCGTTTCACTGTCCCTCTCCCCGCTGCAGCTGTTTTACGCCACGGTCATTCCATCGGGCTACGCCTTCGTAGCATCTCTTGGCGGACTGTGGCTGAACATGGCCTTTCCCAACTTCACCTGGACGTCGGAAGCTGCCGTCATCAAGCAGAGCCCAGCCACCATGATAAACGTCATGGGCGGGATGCTGCTGAGCCTTTTGCCCTGTGTCGGCGCCGTCGCGCTGGAGGGAGCTCCCTGGGCTTCCTGGTTTCCGGCGGCTGTCCTGCTGCTTATTGCCGCCGCCAGTGCCGGACTGTATCTCTGGCTGAGGACCTCCGGCGCAAGGAAATTCGCGCTTTTGAGCTGAAAGGCTTGCCGGAACGGGAAAAACATGTTATGGTGGTGGCAATATCTGAGATGCCCTGAAAAAATTGGGCGCAGGGAAGGGTGTGGCGTGTATGGATTTGCAGCAGCTCAACCGCGATGTTATCCGGGGCCGGGCCGGTGGGAAAACCATCTGGCAGCCCCGCATCGGCTGCTGGTATGACGACCGGGTATTCCGTGGGGAGGAATTTCCCGGGGAATATAGCGGCTGTGATTTAAAGGGCTTGTACGAAAAGCTGGGCTGTTCCAATCGACTGTATGAATTCAACGTGTGTTTGGAGGCGCGTCTGGATCCGTCGGTGACCTTCCATAATGAGGAAATCGGCCACCGTACCTGGAAGCAGAGGTATGATACGCCCGTGGGAAGCGTCACGGCGGTTTATCGGGGGAACGACTCCAATCCGGGTGTCATGCCGGAGAAGTGGTGGATAGAATCGGAGGAAGATCTCAAGGTTTTCGCCTATATTGAGGAGGCAACCTCCTTTGCCTTTAACATGGACACCTATGAGCGGCTGTTGACGGAATGGGGACATTTGGGTCTTCCCGCCATGTTTCTGCCCCGTGTCAGCTTGCAAAAGCTTTTTATAGAGCTCAGCGGTGTCACCGACGCGATTTACCTGCTGTCCGATTATCCCGATACGGTGGAAGCCTATTTCCGTCCTATCGAAAGGATCAATTATGGAGACAACCTGCACAGTAAAATTTTGCCGCCCAGCCTTTACGAGAAGTATGTTCTGCCGGAATATCAAAAACGAGGGGACATCCTGCATAAGAGCGGCAAATTTCTATTTTCCCACTGGGACGGGGACGTGCGGGAGCTGCTGCCCTACGCCAGGATCAGCGCCCTGGACGGCATCGAGGCCATTACGCCGCTGCCCCAAGGAGACGTGACGCTGGAGGAGGTTGCCGCCGCTCTTGGACCCGACATCTTTCTGGTGGACGGCATATGCTCTATCCTGTTCAGCGAAACTTTTCCGCTGACTATGCTGGAGGATCAGGCGCGCCGGGTGATGGAGCTGTTTGAAGGCCATCTGGTTCTGGGAATGTCCGACGAATTCCCATCCGACGGTAAACTGGAGCGGATTGTGCGTGTGGGGGAGATGGTAGAGGAATTCAACAGCCGTCACGGGTAAACGCCCCGTGAAATCATGATGGCAGCACAAAAAGCGACGGGATAAATGCCGTCGCTTTTTGTGCTATTAACCTTGTATAGTCAGAAACGATGTGATATACTAAACATACGTTCTGATTGGAGGAGCTGCTGTGGATACCACACAGAAAAAAATCACCTTGCCGGTTCGGCAGCTCGTGGAATTCCTGTTGCGGGGCGGCGACCTGGACAACCGCTATGGTGGCTTTGACCGGGCAGTGGAGGGGACAAGAATCCATAAGCGTCTGCAGCGGGCGGGCGGCGACAGCTACGAGGCGGAGGTCCCCCTTTCCCTGGAAACCGACTGCGGTGAGTATGTCCTGTTGGTGGAGGGGCGGGCTGACGGTATTCTGACCGACGAATCGGGCGTCATTGTCGATGAAATCAAGACGACCGGAGTCCCGCTGAGGGACATCGGGGAGGATTTCAACCGGATGCACTGGGCTCAGGCCTCCTGTTACGGTCACATGCTCTGCGTGCGGGATGGACTGGACAGCGTCCGCCTCCGGCTCACGTATTTTCAGGTGGAGACGGAAGAAATCAAGCGGTTTGTGCGCTTATACACCGCTGAGGAGCTGTCCCGGTTTTACAGCGGCCTTATCGCCGAATACAGAAAATGGTCGGACGCGCAGAAGTCCTGGGCGGATATCCGGAACGCCTCTGTGAAGGCATTGGCCTTTCCATTCGAGAAATACCGATCGGGACAGCGACAGCTGGCAGTGGCCGTTTATCGGACGGTCCGGGACGGCGGAAGGCTGTTTTGTCAGGCACCGACAGGAATCGGCAAGACGATTTCGACTCTGTTTCCCTCCATAAAGGCCATCGGGGAGGGGGAGACGGAGAAGATTTTTTATTTTACCGCCAAGACCATCACCAGACAGGTGGCGGAAAGCGCCTGTTCGCTGATGCGCGCAAAAGGACTGCGGCTGCGGAGCGTGACGCTGACGGCCAAGGACAAGATCTGTTTTCAGGAGACAACTGCCTGCAATCCCGAAGCCTGTCCCTTTGCTGCGGGGCATTATGATCGGGTGAACGATGCCGTCTGGGAGCTTCTCACAGCGGAGGATGTCTATACCCGGGAACGCATCGAGACTGCTGCCCGGAAGCACCGGGTCTGTCCCCACGAGCTGTCTCTGGACATGACCCTGTGGAGTGATTGCATCATCGGGGATTATAATTATCTGTTCGATCCGCAGGTCTATCTCCGACGGTTCTTTTCGGGCGATGCCGGTCCTTATACCTTTCTTATCGATGAGGCTCATAACTTAGTGGACAGGGCCAGGGATATGTATTCCGCCAGCCTACATAAATCGATGTTTCTGTCCCTGCACCGCTCTCTGCCGAAAAATGACAAGCTTCGCCGTCCCCTGAGCCGTATCAATTCGGCCATGGTTGCGATGCGGAAGGAATGCGGAGAGGAGCGGACCGTATGCCGTCAGGATGCGTATGAGGAGTTTCAGCGGCAGTTGGAGCGCTTTACCGCCGAATGTGAGGAATGGTTCCGGCAGCATCCGGAGAGTCCCCAGGGAGAGAATGTCCTCGACGCCTATTTCAATGTATTATCCTTTTTGCGGATTGCAGAGCTGTATGACGAGCGCTATACAACCATGCTGTCTATGGCAGGCAACGAGGTGCATATCCGCTATTTCTGCCTCGATCCGTCCCGGCTTCTCCGCCAGGCGATGCTTCGCGGCAAGACGGCGGTACTTTTTTCCGCCACGCTGACGCCCCTTTCGTACTTTTCCGAGGTACTGGGAGGGGAGGCGGGAGACGGCCTGCTGATGCTGCCGTCCCCCTTTCCCCGGGAAAATCTCTGCCTGCTGATAGCCGATCGTATCAGCACCCGGTATCGGGACAGGGAGGGCAGCCTGGAAAGGGTTGCGGAACAAATCGCCCGGACGGCACAGAGCCGCCCGGGGCATTATATAGTGTATTTTCCCTCATATTCCTATATGGAAATGATCTGCGAGCGATTTAGTGAAGCGTATCCGGCGCTGCCCGTCCTCATCCAGCGAAGCGGCATGGAGGAGGCGGAACGGGAGGCGTTTCTCCGCCGGTTTGAGGAGGAGGACAGGGAAACCCTGATAGGCTTTTGCGTTTTGGGCGGAATTTACGCCGAAGGCATCGATCTGAAGGGGGACAGGCTAATCGGCACCGTCATCGTCGGCGTCGGTCTGCCGCAAATCGGGCCCGAGCAGGACGTCATTCGGGCCTATTATGATCGCCGGGGAGGCAAGGGGTTCGCCTTTGCCTATCAGTATCCGGGGATGAACAAGGTTCTGCAGGCGGCGGGAAGGGTCATCCGGGACGAAACCGATCGGGGGGTGGTGGTGCTGATTGACGAACGCTTCACCTCAACCTCCTACCGGCCGCTTTTCCCTGTGCATTGGCAGGGCTACCGCACAGTACGCAGCGGCGAACAGCTGTCGGCGGAACTGTCGGCGTTCTGGTCTTGGGGAACTTAAGGCTTATGCTTCCTCCTCTGCCTGCATGTCTTGAGGTTTCGGTTGCTTATGGCAATAGGGAGGATGCTTCTTATGCTCTTTGTGCCAGGTCACGCACTCCTCACAGCGTCCGCGGCGTTTGCAGCTGCGCGGACAGGGGCAGGGAGCGTTGCCGGGTATCTCATTTTTCATGGGAGATTCCTTTCCGAAATGCTTCGACAAACGGGACGTCTGCCAGCTGAAATTCCATCCCGTTCAAATAGTCAAGCTCCGCTGCCGGCGTGGTAAAGGCGAATCGGAGCTTATAGGAGCACAAAGCCTGCTGGTGAAAGCCGGTTCCTTTGTTGATGGCGTTGGTTCCGTATTTGCCGTCGCCGAGCAGGGGATGACCGATGGAGGCGAGATGCGCGCGGATTTGGTGTGTACGGCCGGTCAGCAGCTCAATCTCAAGTAGGGAGAGAGTGTTTTTCTCCTCCAATACATGGTAGCGGGTGACAATGGTGCGGGCACCGGGGCGGAGGGAATCCTCCACATACACCCGATTCTGCTTTTCGTTCTTGACGAGATATCCGGTCAGTGTGTTTTCCTTTTGGCTGAGAATGCCGTGAACGATACAGAGATAGTACTTGTGAATTTCCCGGTTTTTCAGCTTCTCATTGAGGATGCGCAGGGCCGCCGCGGTTTTGGCGGCGATGACGATGCCGCTTGTGTTGCGGTCGATGCGGTTGACAAGGGCGGGCGCAAAGCTAGCTTCAGACCTGGGATCGTAGCTTCCCTTTTCATATAAATACCGCTGTATCCGAAAGATCAGGTTGTCCCGGTAGTCTTTCTCGTCCGGGTGGACCAAGAGGCCGGCTTTTTTGTTTACGAGAAGGAGATGGCTGTCCTCATACACGATATCGAGTTCCTTCGATGAGGTCATAAAATCGAAGACCGGTGCTTTCTCCTCCAAAAATTCATCCTTTACATACAGGGACACAATATCGCCTTCCCGCAGGCGGGTCGATATTTCGCAGCGCTTACCGTTGATTTTTATATCCTTGGTACGGATATGCTTATACATGATGGAGGCCGGCAGGTTGTGAAAGGATTTGCTCAAAAATTTATCCAGACGCTGCCCGGCGTCGTTTTTGCCAATGGTTACGGATTTCATAAACAGGCCTCTTTTTCAGATGGTTGATGAATCCCAGTATAGCATAAACTCCTCTCTTTTCAAATGTCAAAATATTTGGTATAATAATTCGAATGTCAAAATTTATAGACGGGAGAGAGCGCAATGATCACAAACGATAGGATTATGGAAATTCTGAAAGAGGCGGGAGTCCTGCTGGAGGGTCATTTTCTTCTGACTTCCGGCCGCCATTCCAACAAATATCTCCAATGCGCGAGAATTTTTCGCAACACGAAATACAGCGAGGAGTTGTGCGGTGCGCTGGCGGATAAGTTTGCCGCCGACGGCGTGGATATTGTCATTGGTCCGGCCATGGGCGCGGTGCAAATGGCCTATGAGGTCAGCCGCTGGCTGAAATGTGAGAATTTCTTTGCCGAAAGGGAAAACGGCGTAATGACCTTGCGCCGCGGCTTTGCTGTCCAGCCGGGTCAGCGGGTACTGCTGGTAGAGGATGTGATCACCACAGGCGGCTCCGTCCGCGAGGTGATGGAGCTGGTGCGGCAGGCAGGCGGCGTCGTAGTGGGGATCGGCTCCATCGTGGACCGGACCGGAGGAAAGATTGACTTCGGCGTCCCCTTCCGCCCGGTTATTTCTATGGAGGTCGAATCCTGGGATCCGCGGGATTGCCCGCTGTGCAAGGCTGGTGCGGAGGCACCTTATAAGCCGGGCAGCCGTAAATAATGTTTGCTAAACAAAGCCATCATGTCGTTGATTATCCGCTGAAGAGGGGACGGAACCATGGAACAGAGATTACACGACGGACACAGGGACAGAGTGAAACAGCGCTTTCTCAGGGAAGGGTTGGATAATTTCGAGCCTCATCAGGTCCTGGAGATGCTTCTGTTCTTTGGTATACCGCGCAAGGACACCAACGAGCTGGCTCATCGTCTGATATCTCAGTTCGGTAAATTTTCCAGGGTGCTGGACGCTCCCTTTGAGGAGCTCGTCAAGGTGGAGGGAGTGACGGTCAATGCCGCGGTGCTGCTCAATCTGTGCGGACAGATGCTGCAGGTATATTCCAAGGATAAATACGAGGCCGGCGTACTGCTGCGCACCACCGACGAGACAGGACAGTTCTTGCTTCCCTATTTTATGAATAAAAAGAATGAGGCCGTGGCGCTCGTGTGTCTCGACAACCGCTGCAAGCTGATCAATTGCTCCGTAGTTTTTGACGGCAGCGTCAACTCCACCGAAATCAACATTCGCCTGATATTGCAGCAGGCGTTGCTGCACAACGCCACAGCCGTGGTTTTGGCACATAATCATCCCAGCGGCCACGCCTTGCCCTCCCGGGACGATGTGAAATCCACAATGGACATTGCCAAGGCCCTGTCGGTAGCGGATGTGCGTCTGCTGGACCACATTGTGGTGGCCGATAACGATTTCGTCTCTATGCGGGATACCCCGGCGTTCGCGCCCATCTTTCATTTTGACTGGAGCAAACAGGACAATGTGGGTCCGCTGGCCGATGAATCGTTTCTCTTTTTGGAAAAACAATACAATTCCTAAAAAGCAGGAGGAAGACGGGCATAGGCTATCCGTCATCCTCCTGCTTTTTTACCGTCATTTCCAGCAGCGCCTCATTCCACAGCGCCGGGAATTTCTCCCGCACAAAATCTGACAGTGGATGCTCGCCCATCAGCAGCCCGAGTCTGTGAATTGCTCCGAGCACCATGCTTTTATCCCGGCGTCTTTGTTCGTGGGACAGAGTGTCATAATGATTGATTCTGAGCAAACCGACGGCTTCGTATTGCAGGATACGCTCATAAGCGTCCTCCACGATGTCCTCGGAGGAAACGGGAACCGGCCTCCGCGACACAACAGCACAGGATATGGCGGTTCTTTCGTCCACATGAAATTCGCCTTCACAGGAATATATGACGCCTTTTACACCGTGGTAAAATTCGTACAGACCGTTTTCAAAGGATTCGTCATACACCGGGATACCGTCCTGGCTGATCTCAAACGTCATCCATTTATAGGGTCTGTTCCATATGTAGATGGATGCCAGCGCTTTATTTGTAGATAGATAAACGCAAGGATACGCCAGATTGGAATGCGGGTTGCAAAAGGGCTTCAGGATACGCAATCCGCTGTGGACAGTCCCATGATAGGCGCGCATAGTTTGTTCCCTCCCTTTCGCAAGGTACAAGCCGCCAAACGTTTTATTGCTGAAATCCTCCGGGAACAGGGGGA
>CAKTXU010000071.1 GCA_934630995.1 uncultured Eubacteriales bacterium | reverse complement strand
GCCCAATAGCGGGAATTGACGTCGTAGATGTGCAAATCGGGGATATCCGGTTGGGAACGCAGGGTGTTGAAATCGTTTTCCCGCCGGAAAGCCTCCGGATAAAAAGGGGTGTACCGCGTCAGGTTGACCTGATCGTTGTATGCTTCCGGGGCATAGAGGGGATAATCCGGTTCCCCACGGCGGCCGCCGTCGGCGCAGACGGCGAAGGCGGGGCGGAGATTGAGGTTCATGCGGCGCTGGCGCGTGTTGCCGTTTGCCTCTCCCCATGCCTCCCCTTGGGAATGGAGGGGGGTACCGATACCGATGTTATTTTCGCAGGTAAAGGAAACATCCATGTCGACGGCCGGGTGGGCGCGGTACAGAGTCAGGCCGATGGCAAAATTTTCCCCGCCCAGCAGGCCGCGGATGCCTATCTGTATTTGAGTGGCGCCCTCCTTGACGGAAAACACCCGGCCCTCGCTGCGCAGAAATTCCTCCACCGTCTCGTCTTCCAGGTGGTAATAATTGGCCGACAAGTCGAGCCCCTCCAGCACGGGGACACCGTCGGCGCCGCAGATACCGGCCAGACGGCCGTCCTCGACGCTCACCCGGCAATAGGGCGTTTCAACGACGGATGTGTCGGCCGGACGGTCGGTCAGTGTACAGGCGTCGGCGCCCGGCGCCCGTTCCAGGAGGTAAACCGCGTGTCCGAAGGCGGGGACCTCGCCAATAAATGCGATGTGAACAGTTTCCTCCTCTGTGCGCAGCACATCGAAGGGGACGGCCTCTCCCGAGGCCGCGCGCAGTGCTGTAAGGGCATAACCGGGCCGCCGGGGCACCTCGGCTGTCACCGGTTCACGGCGGGGGAAGCTCAGGGTATTG
Source organism: uncultured Eubacteriales bacterium (assembly GCA_934630995.1). Classification (GTDB taxonomy): domain Bacteria; phylum Bacillota; class Clostridia; order Oscillospirales; family Acutalibacteraceae; genus CAKTXU01. The sequence continues at coordinate 7,055 of CAKTXU010000071.1, read as the reverse complement.
AACAAAACCACACCGTCCTCATGCTCCGCAATATGGGAGCAGAGGGAGCCGACGCCTTGCCGGAGGATCGGCTTTAGGGTGCGGCTGGCGTCCAGCAGCTGCTGGACGGCGGTCCAGGTGGTTTCAGGCACCTCGTAGCCGTCATGCGCCTCGGCGTTGAGATGCTGCTTATAGGCGTGATCGATCGCGTCTTGGGCCTGTATGTTTTCTCCGCAGAACTGGTTGGCAAAGGCGGCAAGAGTCTCTGCCGCGCTCAGACGGTAGGCGATTTCCGCGTTCCACTGGGTGAGCAGACCGCCCACATAGCCGGCGTTGTGCGCGAAGGACCATTGATTGGGGCGGGGATCAAAATCTTCGGGGACATAGCCGCTGTCCCGTATGAGACCGACGACCTCCTCCAGGGTGACGAAACGATATTTTTCCCCCTGCGGATCGGCTTCCTCCAGCATGGGCAGGAGCTTATCGAATTGCACCCCCCAATGGGCGTCCTCGACGGTGGCCATCACCACGAAGTCGACGCCCGCGCTCTTCTTTTCATCAAAATACCGGTTTAAGTTGTCCAAAAGGGTTGACTGGGGCTCCTTTTCGGCGTCGGTGAGCTGGCACCAATCCAGGAAGTAGGCCTCGCTTTTGGACATGCCGTGCTGGCCTACCCGCAGATTGTCCCCTTTATAGCCTGGGACGCAGTCGATTTTGCTGCCGTCCGGCCCCGTCCAGTTCACCAGCGACGCGGTATATTCCGCCGGATACCCCATGGGCTGATAGTGGGAGCGCAAAAGGCTTCCCGTGAAGCCGAAATCATGGAGAATTTGGGGGAGGTAGTACCAGCCGGTATTCTCGCTGAAGGCGTAGCATTTGACGTCCACGCCGGTATGCTTTTTGATGGCCTCCAGGCCGTAGGTAAACTGGCGAATAGCGGTCTCCTCGGGAAGAAAGGCGGAGACGGGCTGTGAATATGTACCGCCGACGATATCGCAGTGGTAGGTCTTGATAAGCTTCTGCAGAGAACTGAAAAAGAAAGCGTTCTGCGTATCGTCGAGAGTAGCGAGCCAGTCGTAATACCCGCCGCCGAACTGATTGCCGATTTTCAGGCGGGGATATTTCATGAGCGGAATCTGATGCCCGGCATAAAAATGACGCCCGAAAATATACTCGGTACTGAAGCGGCCGCAATGCCAGTCGGTATGATCATAACAAAGAATATAGAGCCGATCGCTGTCGCTTTTTCCGCCGGGGCCTTTCCAGGGGGATTGTTCCATAGCAAGCACCATGTCCTTTCCGGGCCTTGTGTCCAGCTCTTTCGGGCACAAAGCCGCCTCAAAAAAGGGCGATTTCGGAACGGAATGCCGCGCGCCCTTCTTGCACGGCAAGCCGTATTTTCATCCGGCAGCCTTCCTCTCTTAAAAATTGCATTCAAAAATTATTACATTTGTAAGATTTAAAAACCGGATTATTGATTTTAAATCTCCAACGCATTGTAACATATTTGTCTAATTTTTGCAATTACAATTTTATAATTTAGCGTATAATTTCTTGATCGCCTCATAAAATGTTGACGTTGGCTTGAATTATGGTATAATCAACTTGTCAATATATATTTCAATTGTAATGTGGAGATGGTGCTTTTGAAAAACAAACGTTGGCATATGGTGGCCGCGGTCATTCTGCTTCTGCCGGGGATAACCGGCTGCGGGCAGGGAGAACGGGAGCCGGTGCGCTCGACGGGAGGGATGGAATCGGCGACGGCCGTCAGCATCGTGGATGGCACGCCGCAGGATGCAGGATGGGAAGACGCGGTGCGCGAAGAAGCATCCTCCCATCCGCAAACACGCCTGCAGATTTCGTTTTCGGGAGAGGGCAGGCCGCTCACAGGCAGCTATTATAACGCCGGTTATGACGGCTGGGGGGATATCACCCAGCCGGTCGCGGTGCAGTTTTTGCAGGAGCTTCCCGTAGAACAGCTGCGTATGGGGGTGGATTTGCGTTCGCTCTCGAAAACGGGGCCCCAGGATGTGGATATCCACTATGCCGATCCCAAGGACGGCGGCCTCGGCCTGACGGAACGCATTGAAAGGATACGCAGCTACGGCTGGGAGCCGGTGCTGGCCCCTTCCAACAACTACAGTCTGCCGTCTTATTTCCATGGGACGTTGGAGGATTGGTATCAATATAACCGGGACGGGAGTAAAACCACGGGCATCAGCGATCAAATGCGGGATTACGCCGCCCTGTGCGGACGGACGGCTTTGATGCTGAAGGAAGCGGGGATTTCCGGTTTGAAATGGGAGACCTTCTTTGAGTCTCAGGGTCATGGATATGTGGTGGATTTACAGTATTTGACGGCTGCGGCAATCAAAGAGGCGGATCCCACCGCCTATATCCTGGGGCCTGCCACCTTTCCCGGAGGGTCTGTGGAGGAGGGGTTCCTGAAGCCGTATCTGCAAAAATACGGCACGGACTATCTGGACGCCGTCACCATCCATCTATACGGCACCAACGACGCCTGGCGGCGAGCGGAGCTGTGGAATTTTGAGACGGATATCCTCACCGTGCGTTCCACCGCTCTTTTGGACATTCTTATCGAAACACCCCAGCTCATTTCCGAAACCGCCTGCGCCGTGCGCGCCATCCTGGACGATCCCCGCTATAATCCACAGGGGAAGGCTATCGATATAGGCTTCACCGAATTTGACGCCAACGCCTATTCCCCTTATCAGCGGGTGCCGGTGAACAAGGCGTATCCGGCGTATTCGCCGGATTCGGACTGCTATATCAACACCAATTATTTCGGCGGCCTCTATTCCGCTTACTGCATCGTGCAGGCCGCCTGCAGCCCTGTTGATTTCATGTTTCGTTTTACCACCCGCGCGTATTACGGGCTGCTGGATCACGATTACACGGCAAACGAGGTCTATTACCGTACGCCGGTCTATTTTTCCCTCCGCCTGCTACAGGAGGCGGCGTATCTCACCCGGGGCGCCGGGGTCTATCCTGGCGCCTGCATGGAAGGCCCCCGGGATAACGCGGCGTACATAGTGGGTTTATCGGAGAACTTGCCGTATATATCGGCGGTTGGGGTGGAAAAGGGGGGAAAGCGGGCGGTTATTGTGTTCAACCGCAGCAGCCATGCCCTGAACGTTTCACTGACGCTCGGCGGAATCACGGCTTCCACTGCCCGCCGGTATGTGTTTTCCAAGCACACCACCGCGCTGTTCATCGGTCGGGGTGAGGGGATGAACTGGGACGGGATTTTCCAGGGAGCCACCGACGACACCGTCTATAACACCTGCATGGAACCGGTGGATACGGTTTCGCTGACCGACAATACCTACAGCGGCGCCTTGGACGGATATTCCTACATGGTGCTGCAATTGGACTAGGGAAAAGCCGCGTCCCTCAAAACATCATAGGACATAAAACGAGCGGGCAGCCTAGGCTGCCCGCTCATTTTATGCTACCTCTTCTCAGTCCCGCCGCAGCTCGAATACTCCTGTGAGCGATGCTGGATAGCCCGGCGGTACTGACCGGGAGTCCGTCCCCGCCGTCTTTTATACAGCCGGATAAAATATTCCGGGCTGGAAAAACCGCATTCGTAGGCGATATCGGTGATGCTCATGGCGCCCTCCAGCAGCCTGTCGGCCAACCCAAGAGAGGCGCTGATCAAATCCTCATTGGGCGTAACACCGAATAGCTCATGATATTTCACCGAAAAGCGGGAACGGCTGAGATGGACAAAGGCCGCCATCGTGGATACATCCCAGTTTTTAGGGGCGCGGTAAATCCGGTTGCGCAGCTGCTCAAAGGTGGCGGAGGCGGAATAGACGCCTGAGGTGATCCGGTGACGCTGTTCGTCCCGCAGCTTGCGAAAGAGTATCTGCATGTCATTGGACATCAGCAGATCAAAATCGTCGGTTCGATCCTCAAAATTGTTACTCTGAATGGCCTTGTTTACCTGGATTTCCTCCACCAGCTCAGTAATTTCATCCTGATAATCGGTATAAAAAATCCGGTTGAGAGGCGGACATTCCTCTCGGAAGGGTGCCTCCTCCCGCACGCTGAAATGGATATAGTTGTGAAACAAAGGGTGGGTTCTGGCCAGGTAGTGCTGCGGAACGCCGGGCGGATAGATAAAGCAGGCGTTGGGGGCAGTATGGATAAGCTGGCCGCCGAATTCGATTTCCACCGGATTGATGAAATGCAGAAAAATATAGCACTGCGTCCCGTGGGGACGATTGATGCAGAAGCCGATTTCCTGTTTTTTCAAATGGATGCACTGTTCAACGACATACAGCGGCATAGACATCCCTCTTTAACGAGATTTCTTTTGTATAGTATACCCAAAATGAGACGAAAAGTCAATTTCTGACAGAATGTTAAATAGTGGTTGTGCAGGAAAAATTTATGGTGTATGCCATAAGTAACCATTGAATTGATTGTTTTTTAGTTGAGATACCCATATGGAGAAACAAAAAGTCAATTTTATAAAACAAAACTCCTATTGGGTCACCATGCCTCTATGCTATACTGAATTTCGACAAAGGGAAAAGCAGTACAAAGGATGAGTGAGATGGACAGATTTGCGGCTATGGAAAAACATCCCAACCCAGCTTTCTGCCGCGAGGCTATTTTGCGGCTGGACGGGGAATGGCAATTCGGTTTTGACAAAGAGAATCGGGGACTCATGGAAAAGTGGCAGGAGGAGGACGGCCTGCCGGAGGTTATCCAAGTACCCTATGTGTATCAGGCGCCCCTGAGCGGGATCGGCCGGACAGAGGCCTGCGAGGTGGTCTGGTATAAGAGGCGCTTCTCCGTTCCCGCTGATTTTCAGGAAAAACATATTTTTCTGCACTTCGGCGCGGTGGATTATGAGGCGATGGTCTTTATCAACGGCCGACTGGCGGGCACCCACCGGGGAGGTTACTCCTCTTTTTCATTCGACATCACCTTCCTGCTCAGAGACGGGGATAACGACGTCACCGTACGGGTGTTTGACGACGATTACGGCAAAGCGCAGATGCGGGGCAAGCAAATTTGGGACGACACCCCCTTCGGCTGCTGGTATACCCGCTATACCGGCATTTGGCAGCCGGTTTGGCTGGAGGCGTTGGAAACCCTTCATCTGCGGGATTTCACCATCGAGCCGCGGCTGGACAGCCAGTCCATCCGCCTCAAAGCGGCGGTCGACGGACTGGAGCCCGGGATGGACGCCGGCCTGCGGATACAGGTGACGTTTCAGGAAAAGCCCATTGCCTCGGCCTATATCGCGCTTTCCAACCCCTGTATAGAGTTGAGCCTCGCTATACATAACCGTGATTTTGTTTACGACGGTATGGTTCTGTGGTCGCCGGAATCACCCAACCTGTATGAGGTCGCGCTGTCGGTTGAGGAAGGGGGAAGGACGCGGGACCGGGTGGACACCTATTTCGGCATGCGGAAGTTGGAAATCCGGAACGGCCAGGTCTATCTCAATAACGCGCCCTATTATCAGCGGCTCATTCTCAACCAGGGCTATTATCCCGGCGGCCTGATTACCCCGGAAAGCGACGCGCGTATCTGTGACGACATCCGCTTGATAAAGGAAGCGGGCTACAACGGCATGCGGATTCACCAGAAGGTGGAATCCTCCCGGTTCCTGTATTGGTGCGACCGGCTGGGCGTGCTCGTCTGGGAGGAGATGCCCTCCATGTATGAGTACAGAGAGTCGGAGGAACGGCAGATTTTATCTGAATTTCTGCAGGTGGTGGAGCGGGACAAAAACCATCCCTGCATTTTCACCTGGGTCCTCTTCAACGAGTCCTGGGGCGTGGTGGGTATCCGTTTTGACAAGCGGCAGCAGGATCTGACCCGCGGCGCGTATTATGCGGTGCGGGCCGCCGATCCCACCCGCTTTATCGTCAGCAACGACGGATGGGAGCATACCGTTTCCGATTTGTGCACCCTCCACGACTATGCGGCCTATGGGGATGAGATTCTCCAAAGGCATCTGCGGGAGGAGTATCTCAGGCCGGGCTCGAATCCCGAAGCCAACGATCATAAAAAGGCTTTTGTGGATGAAGGGGGCTACGGCGGACAGCCCTATCTGATGTCGGAATACGGCGGGATATCCTTTTCCGCCGACAGCGGCTGGGGCTACAACGGCAAGGTGGACACCGAGGAGGCCTTTCTCCAGCGGTTTGCCGGCCAGACCGCCGCAATCAAAAAGCTGCCGCATATGCAGGGCTACTGCTATACCCAATTCACCGACGTGGAGCATGAGCAGAACGGGTTGTTGCGCATTGACCGCGTTCCCAAGGTTCCGCTGGACAGAATCCGCGCCATCAATTTGGGATAAAGCCATTTCGGAAAGCGCAGATTCAATCGGACGCCGCAGCTATTCGGCGGTTTTTGTATCCGCCTGCATGGAATATCCTTCAAAAACACACGTTTGCCGGCGGGCTTTCGCCTTGCCGGACGAAAAATCCACTCGAAAATCTGCACACCCGGATGAAATCATCACGTACTTAAAGGGAGATGCGGGCATGAAACGTACAGGGGCGATCCGAAAGGGAACCCGTATTCTGTCGGCTGTGCTGACCGGCGCGCTGCTTCTGGCCTTGCCGGCCTCCGCGGGCGGGACGGAACGGACGACCGAAGCGCCGCCGTCCGCCTCCCGTGCGGCGGACGACCGGCAGAACGGCCTGGAGGAGTCCTACCGCAGGGTAGCGGCGGCCTATACTCTGCCCGCCTACTCCGGCGGCCAGGTACGCCATGACGCGTCCGCAGCGCTGGTGCCTGCGGACGCCGCACTGCTGGCGGACGCTCCCGCAGGCTATGGCGTGGAACAGGCGGTGCATATCGCCCAGGGGGAGGAGGCCTCCGTCCGCTTGTCCGTGCCGGAAGACGGGCTGTACATCCTGGAACTGGACTATTACGACGGTACCGACAGTATTCTGCCTGTCAAGCTGGGAATGCAGATTGACGGTATCTACCCCTTTTATGAAATGCGCAACCAGCTGTTTGAAAGCCGCTGGACCTTTCCCGAAGGCGATTTTGCCACCGACCGTTACGGCAATGAG
>CAKTXU010000070.1 GCA_934630995.1 uncultured Eubacteriales bacterium | reverse complement strand
GAGGAGATGAGCACCGCTCCCGCCGTCCAGGTCATGACCGCGGCGAAAAAGCTGAAAAAGAGGGACAGGCGGCCTCCGGGCAGGGAATGGTAGAAATCGCTGGCGTTGCGCTTGTTCAGGAAGGAGAAGAGATAGAGCACCATGACCGGGGTGAAAACGCAGAAGGTCAGTACGAGCAGGGGGTGCATCTGCATGAAGCTCAGGGTGCCCAGAAACTCATTGCCCATCCAATGGGCATTCCCCCGGTTCTGGCGGATGGTGACATATTCGCCCAGGGGAATGAGGATAGCTTCCAGCTCCAGCACCACGATGCAGAGCAGGCCGATAATCCGCAGCTGCTTGAGGCCGTCGAAATACAGCCCGGGGTCAAAGAGCCGGGGCCTGGCCCGGTTTGTCTTATCCATTATCGCCCACCTCCTTATTGCGGCAAAAGGTCGCTGAAGGCATAGCCCAGCGCTTCCATTTCATAGGTGAATACTTCTTCCAGGGTCAGGGGCAGCACATCCAGGACGCTCGGCTGCATCCGGCGGAGCCGCCCGGCGGTTTCCTCCCGGTCGCCGCGGACGATCATGCTGGCCACTGAGCCCCGCTTGCTGAAATGGACGATGTCCACATCGGGGAAAAAGCTGCGGTCGTACTCGCAGGGGAAGGCTATCTGGATTTTAAAGAGAGAGGTTTTCAGCTCCTGCACATCGCTTTCCAGCACAATGCCGCCCTGATGGAGCAGGGCCAGCTGATCGCAGGTGTCCTCCAATTCCCGCAGGGAGTGGGAGGTGATGATGGCCGTCGCGCCCCGTTCCAGCACATCCTGGCAGATGAGGCTCTTGACCAGGTTGCGCATGACCGGGTCCAGGCCGTCGAAGGTTTCGTCGAAAAAGATGTAATCCGGCCGGCAGGAAATGGCCAGGATGGTGGCCGCCTGCCGCCGCATCCCCTTGGAAAAGGTGTTGAGGGATTTGGAGACGCTCAGGCGGAAGATACCGATAAGGGATTCGAACCGCTGGCGATCGAACCGGGAATAGACCGACTCATACAGGCTGGCCATCCGCCGGATATTGGCGCCGGGGAGGAAAAACAGCTCGTCGGGCACGAAGGCTATCCGCCCCTTGACGGCCGGGTTTTCAAAGACCGGCTGCCCGTCGATGGAAAGGGCGCCCTCGTCGGCCTGATAAATCCCCGCCATCAGCCGGAGAAAGGTGGATTTGCCCGCTCCGTTGGAGCCCACCATGCCGTAGATGCACCCGTGCGGGATGGTGCAGGTCAGACTGTCCAGAGCGATGAAATCGCCGAATTTTTTGGTGACGCCGGCGGCGCTTATCATGCCGTTTCCCTCCCTTCGTCCTTGGCCCCGTATACGGTGCGGATACAGCGCTCCACATCCGCCAGGGGTACGCCGGAGGTGCGCAGCTCCTCCGCCATGGTTTTAAGCTCCTCCAGACGGGAGCGCTTGCATTCCTCCAGCAGGCTGCCGGCGTTTTCGGAAACAAAGCAGCCCCGGCCGGGCACCGCATAGATGATGCCCCGCAGATCCAGCTCCGAATAGGCCTTCTGGATGGTGTTGGGGTTGATGGACAGCTCCATGGACAGGCTGCGCACCGAGGGGAGCTGATCCCCCGGTTTCATGAGCCCCGAGAGGACGAACCGCTCCATCTGCCGGATCAGCTGTTCATAAACCGGCTGCCGCGACATGGAATCGATGATGAACAAGGCATATCCACCTCCTGTGTGTAGTCTATGCATTTAGTATCCGTACTATGACTACTCATACAGTTAGGATACATCAGGCGGTAAGAAGTGTCAAGTTGGTTTTATATTACAGTTTTGTCATCTGTGCGGGGAATGGCCGCGGGGCCGTGCCGAGGCTTTTGGCGTGGTCAATTTCAAGGCGGAAGCAGAAAGCGGCTTGAGAAAAACGGAGGAAGAATCGCTGTCCGCAAACGGGCAGAATCCAGCGGTTTTTCAGAAAGGACGCGTGATTTCAAAGGAAAGCCCTGCGTGCTCTCGGGATCCTCGTTACAGCGGCCTCACCGCCGCGGATTTTGACCAATATCGCGTCAACACGGCGTTTATCGACTGGCTGAACGTGAACCCCCATACCGCCACGACCGGATTCAGCTATGTCAAGGGAACCGGCAGCGGCCGGCGCCGTTCGGCAAATTCCTGGGAAACCATAGCGACCGGGTGCTGAACAGCCTGAAGCAGGACGGCCCGGGCAGCTTCGGCGTCAAGCCGGTCAGCTGCACCCTGGCGGCCCTGACCGGCGAGTTCGAAATCCTCTTCGGCAATCCGTCCTACGGCCGCTATCCCCGGTTCACTTTCCGCCGGCAAAGCTCTATAAATGATAACCGCGCGGGAATGAAAAACCTTACGGCCAAATGTGGCAATTTTTCATCAATTCCTCTTGCCCGGCGTCCCGCGCTTGTGGTATACTGTGCTCATGGGGCAGCGGCGGCATACCCCGGCAACAGTGAAGAGGAGATGGTTTTGATGGATCCACGTCTAGCCTGCCAGCGGGATATCGCCAGGGGGCGGAGCAATTTGCTGCTGATGCTGGCGCTGACCCTGGTTAACATGGTGCTTCTGGCGGTAAACGCCGATATTTCGTTTCCGTTTTCCGCCTTTTTCCCTCAGGCGGCTTTGCTTTTCGGCGGTGCCTTTGCCGAGGAGCTGGGGGAGAATCTGTTTCTGATAATCGGCATCGCCCTGGGAGTGGCGGCGCTGATGCTCTACCTGCTCTGCTGGCTGCTGTCGAAAAAGCATCCCGGCTGGCTGACGGCCGCCTGCATCCTGTTTATTCTGGACACCCTGGTGCTGGCGTGGTTCTGCGTCCAGGGCTTTAGCGCGTCCTTTATCGTCGATATCCTGTTCCATGCCTGGGTGCTGTATTATCTGGTCCGGGGCATGATAGGGGTGGTCCGGCTGCGCCGGCTTCCGCCCGCTCCGCCGTGGGAGGCCGGCGCGCCCGGCCTGTCTCCGTCGTATGCGCCCCCCTATGCGCCGCCTCCCGCATATCCGTATGGGCAAGGCGGCGCGCCATACGGGCAGATTCCCGGCGGCTGGGAGGCGCCGCCCGTCTCGCAGGCTTCTCCGGCGGCTGCGGAGGAGGCTCCCCGGGCGGACGTTCCGCCGCCGCAATAGGCCGTTCAGGCGCAGGAGGATTTTTCTTCCGCGCAGGGCGGCGTCCCCGTGCCTCCCCCGGTGACCTATACGCCTCCCGGGGCGGAGACGCCGGAGGACGCCGAGAGAAATTGAAATTGCCGGGAATTTAACCCGGGAAAAATCCATCACGCGTAAAGCGAGGCGCCGGTCACAAAAAAGTGGCCGGCGCCCCTTTAATTTCATATTACAAATAATATTTTATTTAAATATTTTTATTGACAAACATTATAAAAATTCAATATAATACAAATAACAGCCTTGTGCCAGTTTTAAAGCTGCAAAAAAGTGTAATGGAGGGATATTGGTGAGTTAGCGGTGTGCGGATGTTCAGAGAAGCAGTGAAACTCGAAAGGAGAAGTAAAATGCGCAAAAAAAGAATAGCGGTTATCTGTTTCGTGTTGACCATGATGTGTCTGACAATCATCCCTATGGCAGCTTCGGCTAAGCCTGGCAATAATCTGGTGACTTTTAGCGTATCTAAGGATTTCAGCAGTGATACCAGTTCAGTGGGATATCTGAATGTGGAACATAGCTGGAAACTGGGCGGGCTTTTAGATTCGGATTATCTCCGAGGTATTCTAAGATGTCCAAATACCAGCGTAACCGATTACCTATATGGAAAAATTGATTTGGAATTGACCAATGTAGATAATGTGACCAAGCAGAATTACGATAGTGATTATCAAATGATAGGCAAGGGTTCTTATGCGGGGAAGGGCCTGCGCGGCGAATTATGGAAAAAAACAAAGATATGCAGAGGAATGTACACGGCTGAATCTAATTTGCAGACATTATATTTTACAGGCTCATAATTGCACCAGGGAAAAGGAACATAGGGGCTATTTGTTTTAAAACGAAACCGGGGCTGTTGCACAACGGATGAATATACACGGAAACTGAGGGAAAGGGTGCCGCGTTTATAAAACGCGGCATGCGGGGTAGAGGGGTTGGTGCAAACGCGCCAACCCTTCAACCCTCATGAAATGAAAGGTCCACCTATATGATTGTCTGGAATAATATAAAAAACCTGTTTATCCATCACAGGCTCATGGCTTTTTTATTCCTTCTGGTTTTGTTTGTGACGGATATCAGCGTATTTTACGCCCTGAATTTCTATCACCAGATAACGGATATGCAAGCCTTTTATGATGATGAGGCCAGATCGTATTCCATGGCTTACGAGGGGGAAGAATTGGCTGAAAGGCTCGATGGGTTTTGCGCTGATTTTTCAAGGCCATTGAAACGGATTTACGTGCAGCTCCAGTATCATTCGGATCGGATTCTGGCCAATTATCTCGGGGAATCCAGCGCCAGAATCAAGGTGTTTTTCGGTCATTACTTCCACGAAAGCAGCACCGATGAAATACTGGCGCCCAGGACGGGAAAATACCAGATTGGCGACGACTACTTCCTGGAGGGCAAGCCTTTCAAAATTATCGGGATAAACGCAGAGGACGTGTTTGAAATCCCGTTTGCCAGCATACCCGCGCATACGCCGCTGACGGTAACATTTGTGACGGAAAATCCGCTGACACAAAAAGAATTGCAGCAGCTTCAGGCCTGTGTCAGCGCCAGCTTTGGCGTGTCCACACTCAAATTGCCGGATAAGCAATCTTCCAATCAAAATATCCTGATAGAGTGCATAGTGCTGCTGGGTATTTTATTGTTGACCCTGTTGAATGTCGCCTATCTGTATTCCTGCTTGCTGGACAAGCGGAAAAGGCAATGCCGGATTTTCCGTGTGCTGGGCTGCGGCCCGGTGAAATGCGGCCTCCTCTATCTCGCGGAATTGTGGATACTGTCGACCCTGCTGTATGGCCTTGCCGTGCTCACCTTCGAGGCGGGCATTCTGAAAATCATGAACGGGATAAGCGCTTTCTATGTGCACGCCCTGACTGCCGAAACATACGGCGGCATCTATGTGCTGATGCTGATGCTCGTCACCCTGTTGAATCTGTTGAATCTCAAAGGAATTTTGAAAGCATAGGGGATTGCCGGATATGTATTTAAAACTGGGGTTTCATCTGTTTACAAAAAAGCTGCTGTTTAACGTCATGACGATTCTTCAGCTTTGCGTCACCCTGATACTGATGAATCTGCTCATTGGCAAGGTCAATTATCAGGCGATCAACTTGCACGCGATGAAGAATTTTCCCGCGCAAAGCGTTTATTTCAATATGGCGGCGTCGTCCATTGGGGATACGGAAGCGCGGTTGAACAAGGTGCAGGAGCTGATTGGAGAGCATCAGGGGGAGTTGACGGCCGAGCAGGTGACGCGCTCTTATGGGACAGCGGGAGACGCCCTGTACACCCTGGTTGGATATGGAGAGAAGACGCTTCAATATTGGGAATTGCCCGTCAAGGGGAAGAAGCCCGCCGCCGTAAAAAACGGGGACAGGATCCCCTGCCTGGCCTATGAAGGCGTCCATAAAATAGGTGAGATCCTACCGCTTCAATTATTGGATAACCAGGAGGTTTCTCTCACCTTCGAAATCGTAGGACTGCTCGGACGGGATACGAAGCTCCTCGATATATCGGTTTCCTCCAATGACGCGCAGTTTGATATGTTTTTTGGAGAGCCGGATCCCGGCCTGGATTATCTGATTTTTAACCAGGCGTGTGTGCCCGCGCTGCAACGGTACAATGCGCGTTTGAATTCCATTGTTTATTTTGAGGATATCCGGATGGACAGGATTGATGAAATCGTGGACGAATTCAACCGGTATACCTGGATGCCATCCATACACGCTATGAGGGATACGTCCCTGGAGACTGTATGGACGTATGTGGAATCCTTCCTCCCTCTGTTTATTTGCCTGTTTATGGTGGGCTTCCTGTCCACGTTCTCCCTGACCATCATGAACGCCGTGAAAAATATGCGGACATTTTCTATTTTTTATATCTGCGGAATGCACTGGATGGACAGCGTAGGGATATGCCTGGGCTATATAGCATGCCTCGTGCTGGGGGTGGGTATATGTCTCCTGCCGGTACTGTCCGGCGCGTATGCCGGGGATTTTTTGTCCGGCAACGGCTTGGTGCTGAATGAATATAACCTGCTGTTATCCGCCGCGCTTATCGCGCTTGTCGTCTTATTTTCCATATTGCCCCCCCTATTTCTCATGAAGAGGGAAAAGCCACTGATGACTTTAAGGAACGGATGGTAACCGGAATGATTGTGTTGCGCCAAGTCAATAAATATTATGATAAAAATAAGCCGAACGAGATGCACGCATTGAAGGACGTCAATCTGACAATCCCCGATGGGGAGATGCTGGGGATAGTCGGGCCGTCCGGCGCTGGGAAATCAACGCTTTTACATATTCTCGCCGGCATCGATACCGCGGACAGCGGCTCATACCACTTCAACAATACGAAAATATCAGGGCTGTCCCCACGGAAATTGAGCGCTTTCAGGAATAAACAGGTGGGGATTGTTTTGCAGGATTTTTCCCTTGTTGAAGAGTATACCGTCTTGCAGAATGTCATGATTCCGCTGTGCTTTGCCAAGGGGAGGCTGCCGAAATCCAAAAAGGAGACAGCGATGGAATGCCTGGAGCTCATTGGGATACAGGATTTAGCCGGTAAGGCATCCGGAAAAATATCCGGCGGGCAGAAGCAGCGGGTTGCCATTGCGCGGGCGCTGGTTAACAGCCCTGGCGTTCTGTTGGCCGACGAACCCACCGGAGCGCTGGATTCAAAGACATCGGAGGAGATTCTGCGCGTTTTTTTGGAGTTGAACGCCCACGGCCATACGGTGGTATTGATAACGCACGAACAGAAAATAGCCGGCTATTGTCATAGGGTGGTCCGGATATCCGACGGCGTCCTGGAGGAATAAGCGCTGTATGCCATTGCCGCTAAACAGGCTTCCCCCGGCGGGAATCCCTGCGGGGGCGGCAAGCGCAAGGATATGGCCCCCACGGGGCCGTATCCTTGGAATGGCATGCGAATCCCCGATTTTTAGTTGATTTTTTTACCCGGTTGGTGTATACTATTAGAACATCGAAAAAACGCCGCATGCTTTGGGGCATACGGGCGGGCGGGTCCTGTGCGACGGTGCGCCGTGAACCATGTCAGGCGGGGAACCGAGCAGCATTAAGCGGTTGCCACCGTGCGCCGCAGGTCACCTGTCTGTCCGTATGCCCGAGCGTATGCGGCGTTTTGTGATGAAGGTCCGGAGAAACGGACGGATAAAAGGAGGATGGCGGCATTGTATCAGGTGCTGTACCGCAAATGGAGGCCCCGGACCTTTTCCGATGTCTACGGGCAGCCCCACGTCACCGCGGCGCTGAAAAACGAGCTGCGCACCGGCAGGCTGGCCCATGCCTACCTGTTCACCGGCTCCCGGGGGACGGGCAAGACCTCCTGCGCGAAAATCCTGGCCAAGGCGGTCAACTGCCTCCATCCCGTGGACGGCGATCCCTGCAACGAATGCGAAGTCTGCCGGGGCATCGACACCGGGGCGGTCATGGATGTGGTGGAAATCGACGCCGCTTCCAACAACGGCGTGGACAATATCCGGGATCTGCGGGAGGAGGTCAACTTCACCCCCGCGGTGGCCAAATACCGGGTATATATCATCGACGAGGTGCACATGCTCTCCCCCGGCGCCTTCAACGCCCTGCTGAAAACCCTGGAGGAGCCGCCGGCCCATGTGATTTTCGTGCTGGCCACCACCGAGGTGCACAAGCTGCCCGCCACCATCCTGTCCCGCTGCCAGCGGTTCGACTTTTCCCGGATCCCTCCGGCGGATATCGCCGCCCGCATCCAGTATGTGGC
>CAKTXU010000069.1 GCA_934630995.1 uncultured Eubacteriales bacterium | reverse complement strand
CGAGCCGGCGGACATTATCGGCTACAAGCCGCGGGTGCAGGGAAACGGCCTGCAGATCAAAAAGGCGGTGGAAGCCCTGGCGGCCTGCAAGCGGCCGGTGCTCTGCGCGGGCGGCGGCGTCTTTTCCGCCCGGGCACAGGAGGAGCTGCGGCGGTTTATTGAGAAATACCGGATGCCCACCATCACCACCATGATGGGGATCGGCGCGCTGCCCTCCGCTCATCCCCTGTATCTGGGGATGCTGGGTTCCCACGGCTGTGCCCCTGCCAATAAGGCCATCCGGGACGCGGACCTAGTGATCATGGCCGGTGCCCGGGTGGGCGATCGCGCCGTAGCGGCGCCGGGCCAGGTGGCAACCCGGGCGAAAATCATCCATATCGACATAGACCCGGCGGAAATCGGTAAGAATATGCCCGCCCACATCCCGATCGTCGGCGATCTCCAGCATGTGCTGGCGGAGCTGGCCGACCGGGTGGACAGCGTGGCCCCCGCCGAATGGGTGCAAACCGTCACCGAACGCAAGCAGCGATACGCGGCCAAGCCCATCCCTCCGGTAGAGGGCTATGTAGAACCGAAGACCTTCATGCGGGCCCTGTCCCGCCGGATGGCGGACGACGCCGTCCTCTGCGCCGACGTGGGACAGAACCAGATCTGGTCGGCCAACAATTATGAGATACGGGAGGGGCGCTTCCTCACCTCCGGCGGCATGGGAACCATGGGATATTCCATCCCCTGCGCCGTGGGCGCCAAGGCCGCTGCTCCGGAACGGCAGGTCTGCGCTGTCTGCGGTGACGGCTCCTTCCAGATGAGCATGATGGAGCTGGGCACTATCTGCCAGGAGGGTCTGGGCGTCAAGATCGTCATCATG
Organism: uncultured Eubacteriales bacterium; assembly: GCA_934630995.1. Classification (GTDB taxonomy): domain Bacteria; phylum Bacillota; class Clostridia; order Oscillospirales; family Acutalibacteraceae; genus CAKTXU01. The sequence goes on along the minus strand of CAKTXU010000069.1, from coordinate 7,097 downwards.
CGCAACACCCGTTTGGGGATGGTCCGGGAGCTGCAGGACAACCATTACAAGGGCATCCACAGCGCCGTTTATCTGGACGGCAGCCCCGACTTTGCTGGGATTGCCTCCGCCTACGGCATTTCCGCCCGGCATGTATCCTCCAACGAAGAGGCGGAGGCGGCCCTGGACGAGTTGCTGGCGGACGACCGGCCCTACCTGCTGGTCTGCGAAATCAAGCCGGATTATCCCTCCCTGTAACCCTGACTATTGGCCAAACCCTCTGGTGAAAGGCGTGTGCACCCTATGAAATACACCATGTCCGTGCTGGTTGAAAACCACGCCGGCGTCCTGTCCAAGGTGGCGGGGCTGTTTTCCCGGCGAGGCTTCAATATCGATTCCCTTGCCGTCGGCGTCACCGAAGATCCCGCTATTTCCCGTATGACCATCGTGGTGGACGGCGACGAATATACTGTCGAGCAGCTGGAAAAGCAGCTCAACAAGGTGATTCCGGTCATCAAGGTCAAAACCCTAAAAAAGGGAGATTATATTCCCCGCACCTTAAGCCTTATCAAGGTTTCGGTCAGCGCGGGACACCGGGCGGAAATCATGCGGATAGCCGAGCTGATGGGGGCGCGGATCGTGGACGCCACCCGCACCACCATGACCATCGAATTTTCCGATACGGCGGAACGGACGGAAACCCTGGAAACTCTATTGCGTCCCTATGGCATCAAGGAAACCGTGCGTACCGGCATCATCGCCATCGAAAAGGGCGCCGATCCCACCCGCACGGTGAAGAACACCTGACCGACGGTCGTACGGGCTCATCCCGTATTCCATAAATTTTGCCGCCAATCCCGGCACAGGAGGTTTTTAGTAATGGCAAAAATCTACTATCAGAACGACTGCAACCTCAGCGTCCTCAAGGACAAAACCGTGGCTATCATCGGTTACGGCTCCCAGGGCCATGCCCATGCCCTAAATCTGCATGAAAGCGGCGTCAACGTCATCGTCGGCCTGTATAACGGCTCCAAGAGCTGGGCCAAGGCGGAGGCCGCCGGACTGAAGGTCATGACCGCCGCCGACGCCGCCAAGGCCGCCGACATCATCATGATCCTCATCAACGACGAGAAGCAGGCCGCCATGTATGAAAAGGATATCGCGCCCAATCTGACGGCGGGCAAGGCTCTTGCCTTCGCGCACGGCTTCTCCATCCATTTCGGACAGATACTCCCGCCCGCCGACGTGGATGTGTTCATGATTGCGCCCAAGGGTCCCGGCCACACCGTGCGCAGCGAATATGTGGAGGGCAAGGGCGTGCCCTGCCTGGTCGCCATTCATCAGGACGCCACCGGCCGCGCCCTGGACGTGGCCCTGGCTTATGCCGCGGGTATCGGCGGCGCCCGTGCCGGCGTGCTGGAAACCACCTTCAAGACCGAGACGGAAACCGATCTGTTCGGTGAGCAGGCCGTCCTCTGCGGCGGCGTGACCGCCCTGATGCAGGCCGGCTTCGAAACCCTGGTGGAAGCGGGCTACGACCCCCGCAACGCCTATTTCGAGTGCATCCACGAGATGAAGCTGATTGTGGACTTGATTTACAAGGGCGGCTTCTCCATGATGCGGTATTCCATCTCCGACACCGCCGAGTTCGGCGATTACGAGACGGGCAAACGGCTGATCACCGACGAAACCAAAAAGGAAATGAAGAAGATCCTGCACGAGATTCAGGACGGCACCTTCGCTTCCAAGTGGATCAATGAGAATAAGGTGGGCCGCCCCCACTTCAACGCCTGCCGCCGGATGGCCGCAGAGCACGAGCTGGAGGCTGTCGGCAAGGAGCTGCGCAAGCTCTACAGCTGGAACGAGGAAAAATAAGCGCAAACTGGATACCGGCCGCCGGGATTTTTCCGGCGGCCGGTATTTTTCCCTTTTTCCGCCATTTTTATCTTTCCTTTTCGTCTCAGGTGTTGTATGCTTAAATAAGCGATGAATCCATCAGTCTCGGCTCCTTTTCGGCGGGGCTTGTTTCGGGCTGCGTCGAAAGACTTAAAAACACTACTTTTTATCACGTGCTGGATGCGAACGCTATGTCTATTGAGGTTTTGTCATGTTCAAACGTAGAACCTACGCGTCTCCCGCTTACGCCGGGAAGCCTTCCCCGATCGATGCGGAGACTTTTCATATTCCCATTCGCGGGCTTCCCGACGCCTTTGAGGGCTATACCATTGTCCAGCTATCCGATACCCATTTGCCCGACTGCGCCCTGCCGCCCGGGGAGCTGGCGGCGCTGACCGCATCTCTGCGGCCGGACGCGCTCTTCCTGACAGGGGACCTCATATCCAGCTACCGGCGCTTTGAGCCCAAGGCGCTTCAGGCGCTGGCGGAGGCTCTCTCCCCCCTGGCTCCCTGTTACGCCGTCTGCGGCAATCACGAGCAGCGGCTGAATATTCTGCCGGTCTGGACCGATATTCTGATCTCCGCAGGCATTCATGTGCCCGACAACCGCTGGGAGGTCATCGAGCGTTCGGGAGAACGGCTGTATGTCGCCGGGCTGCCCGAACAGGAGCCGCCTGCGGAGAAGCCCGCCGGACCGCGGCTGGCGCTGGCCCACCGGCCGGAATTTTTTGCCCGGTACGCGCAGGCCGGACTGGATCTCACTTTTTCCGGCCACGCTCACGGCGGCCAGATGCGCCTGGGGCGTCAGGGCCTTTACGCCCCCGGACAGGGGCTTCTGCCACGGTACACCAGCGGGGTGTACCAGCGGGGAGAAGCCCGGATGATAGTGAGCCGGGGGCTGGGAAACAGCGTCACCCTTCCCCGCGTTTTCCACCGCCCCCATATTCCCGTCGTGATTCTTACCAGAGGAAAGGATGAGCCGCGTGTCTGAGTTACAGCCGCCCTATATCCCGACGCCCCCGGCGAACGGTCCTGCCTACCGCTGCCCCAACTGCGGGGCATGGATGGACAGCCTCTCCGCACCCTGTCCCCGCTGCGGACTGGTATTTGACGAGGCGGGACGAAAACGACAGCTGAATCAAATCCTCGATACCGCTTCCCCTCTCGACAGACAGGCAGGCTTGCCACCGGTAACGCCCGCCGCTGTTCCCCTGACGGCGGCGAATCCTCTCACTCCGCGAGTATCTACCGGGGCGCCGGTCGCGGGGATGGCGCCGACGGGGGCGGGCCCGATTGGGGGAGAAGCCGCGGCAGCGACAGTCCCGGGCAAAGAAGCGCCGGCCACAGCCAAACGCGGCCTTTCCCGCAAGCAGATTCTCGTGCTCAGCCTTTCCTGTCTGGCGGGTCTGATTATTCTGATTCTGGCAGCCGGAACGATCCGCACGGCAATCGGCGGATACAATTCCTCGCCGGATAAGCTGGCGCAGGGACTGCTGAAATCCATCCGGGATCAGGATATCGAGCTGCTGCTCACCCTGACGGACGAGAGCGGACGAAAATACCTCGAAGCATACACAGATATAACTTCCTCCTCCCCCAATTCCTCCTGGAGCACCACCACGAGCGCGCCCTTCCCGTATGAATTCACCCTGCAGGATATTCTAAAGGGGGAACGGGACGGCTTTGCCATCATTGTCATCCACATGCAAAATACCGCTCCCACCACTATGTCAGATATTTACGGCAGCGATCCTTACGGCTATTACTCCACGCCCAACATTATGCTGATGGCCAGCAAAAAGGACGGCAAATGGTACCTTGACGCGTCCACGCTGTCCTCAATGCTTTATGTTGTCAATCGCTCTTAACTTCTGAGAAAGGTAGGAACAACCGGATGGAAAAGGAAGACAATCACATTGCGGTGCTCATCGATGCGGACAACGTATCGGACAAATACATCAAATATATCCTCGACGAGGTATCCAACGACGGCATCGCCACGTATAAAAGAATATACGGGGACTGGACCAAGCCTGTGCTGGGCTCCTGGAAAACCGTGCTGCTGGACAATTCCATCACCCCTGTCCAGCAATACGCCTATACCACCGGAAAAAACGCCACCGACTCAGCCATGATCATCGACGCTATGGATATCCTGTATTCCGGAAATGTCAACGGCTTCTGCCTGGTTTCCAGCGACAGCGACTTTACGCGGCTTGCCTCCCGGCTGCGGGAATCGGGGATGCTGGTCATCGGCATGGGGGAGAAAAAGACCCCCTCCGCCTTTATCGCCGCCTGCAACAAGTTTAAATATCTCGAAATTCTCGCTCAGCCCTCCCCCACCGTCAAGGCGCCGGAGCCGGCCAAGGAGGAAAAGGACGAGAAAGAGGAAAAAACCGACATGACCCCGCTGGAAACCGTCAAGCAGTCGGTGCTGACCATCATGGACGAAATTGCGGACGAGGATGAGTGGGTGATCATCTCGGAAATCGGGGACAGGCTCAACAAACGCTATCCTGATTTCGACGTGCGCAACTACGGCTTCCGGAAGCTTACCCCGTTCATCAAGTCCCTGGGAATCCTGGATATCCGTTCCACCCCCACCAACAACGGCAACAGCCGCCTTGTTTATGTCAAGGTGAAGTAGACCGACGGGGGTAGAGTCGAAGGGTTCAAATGCATTTTGCTAAACAGCTGAATATATCTGTCATGCATTTGGGTCAATCACTTCATATACTTGAAAAAATGCCTGATGTCGCAAGCCATCTTCGCCCCTTATGCAGCTACCTTCACTAGCACTTATGGTCTGGCGGCCGTGCAGGAGGCTTTGACGGATGACCAGCATCAGTGTGCCGTAGCCATAGCTTTTTATTTTCCCGGCAAACGTTAATGACAAGAAACGCCCCCTTCCGCGTCGGATACGGGAATCAGCCTACGATGTCCGGCTGAAAAGCAGCCTGTGCGCCTTTTTCTTCGAGCCTTCGGTGATAGCGCGGCGGCTTTCGCAGGAACTATCCGCTAAAGCCGCCCTGCTCTCCCGGCCGTATGAGGAGAACGCCGTCCTTATCGCCGCGCAGGATCGGCGGTTTGATTTGGAAGCCCTGGTGACGCGGCTGCGGGAATATGTCAAAACTCATCACCGTTTTGATTCCCCTGAAGTGTTCGTCTCTTTTAACCTGCTGGCAAAAAAGCGCATATTCTGTGCATTCCATGAAAACCAGATGGTATTTCTCCCGGGCTATGATGAGTGGGATGCGATGGAGTATTTGATGAGCCGCCGTCAATTGCCGGAATTAGACATCATATTCAACGCGCCGGCGGAGAAGAACCGGCTGAAAATCCTGGACTTTCCTGTGCGAAAAGGGGAAGTTACCATTCACGATAGCGAGCAGGAGCTGGACCTCACCGGCAACAACGCCTATTATCATCTTTCACTTTTACTCAAAGCCAATACGCAGCGCGGGACGGACCGTTTTCCGTAGCGCGAATAGAAGCTGTTTTCACGCATTGGGTGCGTGTTATGGAAAAAGTATGAGCGCGTGGATGTGAGCCGGTAAAGATGGAACAGCGTCGGTCAGACCGATTCCAGCCTCTCAGGCGGCTATTCTACCATAAAAGAAGTGAACGTCATGACATATTGGGAAAATCTGGGGCTATTCAACCGCGAGCAATTGACCAGGCTGTGCCGCCGTCTGGGGGTGACGGGGTATTCCCGCCTGAAAAAGGCGGATATCGTGGTTCAGCTGGCGGCGGTAATGCTGGGGGAGGACAGATGGGAGAGGCATCTGCTGTCCCTGTCCGGAGAGGAAATCCGCCTGCTCCGGCAAGCCTGTCGAGGAGTGGCCACCGTCTCCAAGCAGGATCTGTTCAGACACTACGGTCGCTTATACGAATTGGGACTGGCCGCCTGGACCTCCTCCGGGCAACTGGTGATTCCCGAGGACGCGGCAGCGGCGTTTATGCGAGCGGACACGCCGGACTTTGTGCGCAGGCATGAGCGCTGCACGGCATCATGGACTATTGCATGGCCCTGACCGAGCTGTGGGGCATCGCTCCGCTGGATTCTATCACGGAGGTTTACGAGCAGCAAAACGAGACAACGCTCGATCGCCCGGAGCTTTTGCTGGCCATTGACATCTGCTTGGTGGCCGGGTGTCCATTCAGCCTGGAGTTGGACGAGCTTGTCCATGAGAGCCTCTATGTAATAGACGGGGAGCGGTATAATCTGGCAACCTGTCAGAAGGGAAAACCCCGTTACGTTCCGGCAAGAGCGGAATTGCTTCGATACACCGACAGCCTGTATTTTGAGCGCAATGCCGCCTATCTGGCACTTAGAAATTTTTTTGTTTTAGCGGGACTATCCCCCGAAAAGGCGGAGGAACTGGCGGACGAGACGGTGCTGCACGTGGAAATGGAGGACAGCCCGGATAGCGTCGTGGATGATTTGGAGCGGATGGGATTCTCATTTTCCAGCGAAAAAGCCGTGAGGCGATTTATTTCTCTTTATGTCGATTTACAGAATAACACCCGGCTGTGGAGCAATAACGGCTATACGCCCGCAGAGCTTCACACCCTGTCGGGAGGCCCTGCACCGGCCTCCGGCCTGCCGGCGAGAACGGTCAAAATCGGCAGAAACGAGCCCTGTCCCTGCGGAAGCGGGAAAAAATATAAGCGATGCTGCGGAACGTCTGTCTGAAAGCGGAAAAAACTTTTTATTTTAACAGGGTTTGGAAAATCAACATCGGCATTGCAAAAGAAAGAGGAGACGCATAAAAGCGCCTCCTTTTGCTTTGCCGGATTCAGTCCTCATCGGTTTCGTGTTTATATTTTTCCCGCGTGGCAATCCCTCCACGGATATGCCTCTGCGCCTTGTTGACTTCCAGGACATGGCGAACCCGGCCGTACAGCTGCGGGTTTACCGTCTGCAGGCGGTCGGACACGTCTTTATGTACGGTGGATTTCGATATATGAAACTTCTTGGCGGCGGCCCGGACTGTGGCGTTGTTCTCGATGATATATTCGCCGAGTTCCACCGCTCGTTCTTCTACAGCTCCTTTCATGCTATCACCCCTTAGGCTTACTTATCACATCTTATGCGGGTTCGCCGGAGAGTATGCGGATTTCCTTCGCTGATTCCTGCTCATAATTCCCTCGCAAAATGCGCAAGCTAACAGGGATTGCTTATTACAGGATGAGGGTGGATTTGCATGAAACTGGCAATG
>CAKTXU010000068.1 GCA_934630995.1 uncultured Eubacteriales bacterium | reverse complement strand
AGGACACCATCAAGGAGGCGGATGAGAACGGCTTTATCACGGCGACGCCCGATAGGCGTTTTCTTTGGAACGTCCAGACGCCGCAGGGCTTTGAACGGTGTCTGTATCTGGAGGCGCTCCGACGGGCGGAGAACTGCGGCCTCGATTACACCGACGACTGCCAGCTTGTGGAGGGGCTGGGGCGCCCTGTGCGTTTAGTGGAGGGCGAATATGCCAATATTAAGATAACCACACCCGAAGATGTGGCGTGCGCGGAGGGGCTTCTCCGCGGAAAGGAGGAGTTCTGATGCGCATTGGTCACGGTTATGACGTACACCGCCTCACGGAAGGACGGGCTCTTATTCTAGGCGGGGTAACCATACCATATGACAAGGGTCTGCTGGGGTATTCCGATGCGGATGTACTGGCGCACGCGGTGACCGACGCTCTGCTGGGCGCGGCTGCAATGGGGGATATCGGTGCCTTGTTTCCGGATACGGATCCCCGCTATGAGGGAGCGGACAGCCTCGCGCTGCTGGCGCAGGCTGTCCGTGTCATCCGGGAGGCCGGTTACGCAATAAGCAACATCGATTGCACCATATTGGCCCAGCGTCCCAAGCTGGCGCCCTATATTGGGGAGATGCGAACCAATTTGGCGGCCGCCTGCGGCATCGGTACGGACGCCGTCAGTGTCAAGGCCACCACAGAGGAGGGGCTGGGCTTCACCGGCTCCGGCGAGGGCATGGCGGCTCACGCAGTCTGCCTTCTTTTTTGAAGGGGGGAAAATCTTGCTCAAGCCCAGACGGGTGGAGGAGTCCCGCACCGAACAGATTCAAATCCTCATACCTGAGCATATAAACGGCGCCGGACGCTTATTCGGCGGCAAGCTGGTGGAATGGATAGACGTGGTGGCGGGAGTGGTGGCACGGCGTCATTCCGGGCGCAATGTCATCACCGCCGCCATCGACAACCTCCAGTTCAAGGAAGGCGCCTATGTCAATGATACCCTGGTCCTTATCGGCCGTATAACTTATGTGGGGCGTACCTCCATGGAGGTGCGGGTGGATACCTATGTGGAGGATCTGACCGGTACCCGCAAAGCGGTCAACCGCGCTTATCTGGTGCTGGTGGCGTTGGATGAGAAGGAGCAGCCCGCGGAAGTACCGGGTCTCCTGATCGACGGGGAGATGGAAAAGGCGGAATGGGAGTCCGGGGAACGCCGCCGTGCCCTGCGAACTAGGCGGCGTCTGGAGGGCTTTTGAATCTTTTGTCACAAATTATTCGTATGGCAACTGGCGGTTGACAAATTTCCAAGGAAACATGGTGGATATGCAACGGCTATTTTTGCTATTCTGCTCATATCAATGAGAAGAGGAGTGTTTATGGTGAATATAGCCGACAGGATTCAACACCTAAGAAGGAACGAAGGCATGTCGCAGGAAGACTTGGCGGATAAAATGGGGGTATCCCGTCAATCCGTGTCCAAATGGGAAAGCGGGCAAAGTACGCCGGATATTGAAAAGATTCTGCTTTTAAGTACGTATTTTGGAGTCACTACGGATTATTTATTAAAAGGAATCGAGCCAAAATTGGAAGAAACTTCTCATAAACCGGCCGCGGGAATTTTTACGGTTATTGGATCGGCTCTCAATTTTATCGGCTTGGTTATGGCCGTCATAATATGGCATGAGGCCCAGCGTGCGTTTTCCGTTGCGGTCGGACTTGTCATGATGGCGATAGGGTGCACGGTTTTTGCCATCGGACAGGCGGTCGGGGCCGAGGGTACGAAAATAAAGGCTTGGGAGCGGTTTTGGCTGATCAATTTGTGGGCGTTGGCATTTATCCCCTTGTCGCTCTGTTATAATGTGGCGGCTGGATTGCTTGGCGGATATACGGGAATGATAGCGCCCCTTCCTCTGCCGGGAAATTCGCTGGCAGGCTATGGATTGTGCTGGCTGCTGTACCTGGGGATCTGTATATCCATGGACCTCGTTCTTATCGTACTGTTTCGGAAAAAGCGGGAATCCTGAAAAAGCGCGGACGACCCTCACCATCGTCTTTCCGTCAGCATATACTGGCAGTAAGTATTGGTGAGGCGTTTGAAAGACACATCTTTCAAACGGGGAGTGATGAGCTTTTCAACCGGACACCGCGGCTGAAACTGGTTGTGCCAAAGCGCTCATGACTCCCAGTCTCTGCGAAAGGATTGGTTATAGAGTTATGAGCGCAATGGTTTTCAACGTCAGTTCGGTGACCAATGCTATGCGAGGAAAAACCCTGCTGGAGCGCAACGGTATTCACGCCTATGTCAGCCGTACTATCGACGAAAACGGCAACAACGGGTGCGGCTACAGTGTAGCGGCGGCATCTGAACCCGAGCGGGCCGAACAGCTTCTTTTGTCGGCGGGCATCCGCATCCGCGGCAAATACACGGGTGACCGGCTGCCATGATATATTTGGATAATGCGGCCACTACCTGGCCTAAGCCGCCCGGCGTCGCTGAGGCGGTCGTCCGGGCCTTGAGAAAGTATGGCGCCAATCCGGGACGGGGCGGTCACAAAATGAGCATGGCGGCTTCCGGCGAGGTGTACCGCTGCCGGGAAACGGCGGCGAAGATGTTTCATCTGGACGATACCTCGCGGGTGGTTTTCACTCTTAACTGCACGATGGCTTTGAATATGGTTCTCAAGGGTATTTTGTCCGACGGCGGCCGGGTGACCGTTTCCGATCTCGAACACAATGCGGTCATGCGTCCGCTGACGGCCCTCTCACCGGCAGTGCCTATCTACGACGTGGCCCATGTGGTGCCGGGGGACGATGAGGCGACGGTGGAAAATTTCCGTCACGCCATTGTCCCTTCAACCCGGGCCATCGTCTGTATGCACGCCTCCAATGTCTTCGGCACCCGGCTCCCTATCCGGCGGCTGGGTGAGCTGGCCCGGGAAAAGAATCTGTTGTTCGTGGTGGATGGCGCCCAGTCCGGAGGCGTCCTGCCCATCGATATGCAGGCGGATCAAATTGATTTTCTATGCCTGGCGGGGCATAAGGGCTTGTATGGTCCTATGGGAACCGGGCTGCTTTTAAGCAGCGGCCGTTTTCAGCTCCCCACCATTCTGGAGGGGGGAACGGGTACCCAGTCCCTGCTGTTCGAACAGCCGGAAGAGCTGCCCGATCGCCTGGAAAGCGGTACGGTCAATGTTCCCGGCATCTGCGGACTGCAGGCCGGGATGGAATGGGTGATGAATCACGGCACTGCCGGCATCTGCCGGCAGGAAACCGATCGGATGACGCTGGCCCACGATATGCTGACACGGATACCGGGGATTGAGCTGTATACGCCCCGTCCGCGGGAAGATCTGTGCGCACCGGTTCTGAGCATCAATGTCAAAGGTCTCCACAGCGAGGAGACGGCTGCCGCTCTCAATCGGCACGGTATTGCCGTGCGGGCGGGGCTTCACTGTGCCCCCACGGCGCACCGGGTGTTTGGAACTGTCCAGACCGGCACCGTGCGGCTGGCGCCCTCGGCCTTTACCACTCGTCAGGAGATTGAACAGACCTGCCGGGTGCTGGCTCAAATCGCCCGGGAGGGACGATCCGGTTCAGCGAGCAAAACGATATAATAAACGAAGGGGGAAATTCTGTAATTTCCCCCTTCGTTTATTGCGTGCTGTTTTGCTTTCCCGACAGCAGCAGGCCGAGGATGAGTACTGCGGGAAAGACCAGGGCGGCCAGGATTCCGGCCTTCAGATTGTCATTGAAGGCGCCCGATATCAGTCCGACGAAGGTTGGCCCCCCCAGGCAACCCAAATCCCCTGCCAGAGCCAGGAAGGCGAACATAGCGGTTCCGCCCTTGACAGAGGCCGCTGTGATGCTGAAGGTACCCGGCCACAAAATACCGACGGAGAAGCCGCAAATTCCGCAGCCAAGAAGGCCCAGCACAGGCCAGGGGGAGAGGGAGATGACGAGATAAGACGCCGCACAGAGCAAGGTGCTGAAAAGCATGAACCGCCGCAAGTTGAGGCGTTCACCGTATTTGCCGTACAGAACCCGGGACAATCCCATCATGGCGGCAAACAGCATGGGACCGGCCAGATCCCCTACAGTCTTACCGACGCCCAGCCCCTTTTCCGCAAAAGTGGAGGCCCACTGGCTCACCGATTGTTCGCAGGCGCCCGCGCACACCATAAACAGCATGCATATCCAAAACAGCCGGTTCCGTGCCAGCTCCTTCAAAGTCAGTCCCGTCTCATCTTCTGATAACAGAGGCGCGATAGGCACCTTGGTAAAGATTACGGCGTTCATAAGTGGGATCAGGGCCCAAATAAGAGCGAGAATTTTCCAGTTTTCAATGCCGGACACACCAAAAAACAGGGTGGACAGCAGCACCACCCCCACGTGTCCCCAGCAATAAAAGGAGTGCAGCAGGCTCATGGCTTTTTCTTTATTGTCGGTCGGACAAGCCTCCACGATGGGGCTTATCAATACCTCCAATAGTCCGCCCCCCACGGCATAAACAATTACGGCGATGAGCAGGCCGAGAAAGGGATCGGGAAGCATCTCCGGTAATACGGTCAGCAATATGAGCCCGGCTGCAGAGCATAGATGGGCGATGAGAGCGGCGGTGCGGTAGCCGATTTTGTCGACGAAAGCGGCGGCCAGAAGGTCAATGATCAGCTGCAGGCCGAAGTTGATTGTGACAAGCAGGGTGATTTTGGATAGAGAAACGGCGTAGCTGCCCTGGAAAGTTAGAAAAAGCAGAGGAGCAAAGTTGTTGACGATAGCCTGTACGACATAGCCGATAAAGCAGGCAGCGAGGGTGGCTTTATATTTTGCGCTCATAGGATTGTCACCTCATGCGATTGCTTTTTGCATTATATCGCGTCGTTTTACCAAAAACAAGGGAAAAGTTTTCGTATTGAGTGAGCATTCGATCAAAAAGCGGGAATGTATGCAAAAAACATTGCAATAATCCGGCAGTATGGTAAAATAAACACAGCGCCTATTTTCACTATGAAAAAACGGATGGCTGTGTTTCCGCGCTTGCCTGGTTTTTAATGAATGTCCAGCAGGTATCTCGATGTCCGCGGGGAAGGGAAGAAGTGCGATGGTGGAATTTTTCAGCAGAATATGGGACTATATCGTCGGCTTTTTCAGCTCGTATAATTTGCTGACCGATACGCTGGATATATTGCTGGTGGCCTTTGTCATATACAGCCTGATTAAGATGGTACGGGATTCCCGCGCCGAGCAGTTGATTAAGGGCATTGTCTTGATGGCCGTTCTTCTTCTGTTTGCATCCCCCACTCTGCTGGATATGAAAACCCTGTATTTTCTCCTCAAGACCGTGTTCGATAACGGCCTTCTGGTCCTGGTGGTGATTTTTCAGCCGGAGATACGACGGGCTCTGGAACAGGCCGGCCATTCCCGGCTGGGTCTGCGCAGTATTTTCAATATCAGTGAGAGCGAGGACGAGGAAAACGTCAAACGCTGGCAGAAGGCGATATCCGCTGTCTGCGGAGCGGTGGAAATTCTCCAGCGCCAGAAAATGGGGGCGCTCATTGTGTTTGAACGCAACACGAAGCTGGGGGAAATCGTCAACTCCGGAACCGTGGTGGATGCCGATCCCACCGCCGAGCTCATCGGGAATATCTTCTTCAACAAGGCGCCTCTCCATGACGGCGCGATGATCATGCGGGACGGACGGGTTCTGGCCGCGGGATGTATCCTACCTTTGACCGACAATCTGCAAATCAGCCGGGAGCTTGGCACCCGCCATCGGGCAGCGGTGGGGATGAGTGAAAACTCCGACGCTATGGTGGTCATCGTCTCCGAAGAGACAGGGACGGTTTCCATGGCCGTGAGCGGGAATCTCAAACGCAATTTCAGCTCCGAGGCCCTGCGAGTCGCGCTGGAAAACGGGATTCTGTGGGATAGGTCTCGACAACCCGCAGACGGCGAAGCGGGTTCCGGCAACGGACTTCTCCGGAGGTGGAAAAAGAAATGAAACTGAAGGGGAAGCTGTCGCTGAACAAGCTGATGCACAACGACCGGCTGATGATACTCTTTTCCCTAGTGGCGGCCATCGCTATTTGGGCGGTGATTATCAACGGTCAGAGTCAGGAGGACACCCGGATTATTTCCAATGTTCCCGTGTCTGTGACCCTGACCAATCAGACCGCGCAGGACAATGGCCTGCGGGTGATCAATACTGGCACCGGGCAGCGGACGGTGAAGGTGAAGGTCAAGGGACGCCGCTGGCAGCTGGTTGGTTTGACTACGGACGATATCGTCGCCAGAGCCCAGACGGGTGATATTCTGACCCCAGGGGAAAAGACCGATTTAATCACTGTGGAGAAGAGCGATCCCAACGCCGCCTTTGAAATCGAAGCCGAAACCTATGAACCCATCACTATTTTCTGCGATTACTGGGTGGACAATAGAGAGTTTCCCATACATGTGTCCGCCAACAGGGTGACCGTCTCTGACACTGAAAAATATCGTCTGGGCACACCCACGGTGGATACAGAGACGCAGACGCTAACACTGAGCGGCCCCAAAAGCATTGTGGATAAAATCGCGGAGATTCGAGCGGTGGTGGAAAAAGAGGAGACAATTTCCAAGTCCACGGTTTACAATGCGGAAATCCAGGCCTTTGACAGTGACGGCAACAAAATTGAGGACTTGGTAAAGTGTGATGTGGATAAAAAGACCGTGACCATTACGGTTCCTGTACTGGAGCATAGGACAGTCAATTTTACCTATTCGTTAAAAAATGTTCCCCCCGCTTTGACCGCCAATCCCAACTTTGTGACGCTGTCGCCGTCCTCCATCGAACTGTGGGCGCCGGGAGATGTCATCGACGAACGGGCCAATACCCTTCAAAATCTGGGACTCTTTGATTTCGACAATATGACCACAGAAGATAGCAGCATGGTCATACCTCTGGCTCTTGATCAGTCCGTAATGGTCGAGGATGGAACCACGGCGGTGGAGGTGCGCTTCGATATCCAGGAATATACCTCCCGTACCCTGGATATGACGCTGATTCTCAATCAGACGCTGACGATTTTGAATGCGCCTGCTGATCGGGAAATCAGTATCCCCAAGCCCTCTCTGACCGGGATTCGCCTGTTTGGACCGGCGTCCGTGCTGGATTTCCTGGATCCCATGAATCTGATGGTGACGGTGGATATGGCGGGTGTGACCGCTTCGGGACCCAGTCGATATGAGGCCCGGGTGACAGTGAAAAACCGCAGCGATATCTGGACTTATTACGGTGAGGACAAGCACGGGTATGAATTGTATATTACTGTGAATTAGTATGCTCCGTTTATACATGAGGGGCTGCGGTATAACTCGATAATTCCGCCGTGCCCTTTCCCTTCTTGAAAAGTGTGGATGATGTGTGAGGATGGACGCTATCCGCTATGGAGAAGATAAAGCGCTGCTGTTGCCGCCGGAGGCGCTGCGAATTTTAGCGGACAGCATTTACCTGCCTACCCCCCAAAGGCTGACTGGCAGAATCCAAGCATGGTTTGACGATCCATTGGTGCGTGTCTTCTTCTGTGTGCAAGAGAGCGGCGTCAACGGGCTGCTGATTTTGCGACAGATGGACGGCAGCGCGGAAATTCTCAGTATTGCCGTGACGCCGGAGCGGCGGAGACGGGGGATAGGCCGCTGCCTCATTGAAACTGCGTCGCAGGCTCTGAAAACGCCGGTTATTTTGGCGGAAACGGACGTGGAGGCGGTGGAATTCTATCGGCGGGCGGGCTTTTCTATCAGAAGCCTTGGCGAAAAGTATCCCGGAGCGGAACGGTTTGCCTGCCGGTATTCGGCCGTTCATCACGACAGGGGTGGAAGGATATGATAGAACTACCCGAGGCCGCCGTGCTGGCGGTGCAGCTGGAACGGGAATTGAAGGGAAAGAAAGACCTGCTAATAAAAGTCAAGTAGAAATTTCAGATTTTTAGGGAAGCGAAAAAGGCAACACAAAATCAAG
>CAKTXU010000067.1 GCA_934630995.1 uncultured Eubacteriales bacterium | reverse complement strand
GCGGAAACAGAGGACGACGGCAATCTTTTCGGCCAGCAAAACGCGGCGCGGGAATACACCTTTGAAAATTTTATCGTCGGCTCCTCCAACAAATTCGCTCACGCCGCTTCCCAAGCCGTGGCCAGCAAGCCCGCCGGATATTATAATCCTTTATTTATATACGGCGGTTCCGGCCTGGGCAAAACCCACCTGCTTTACGCCATCTGCAATGAGATCAAGAAAAACACACCCGATGTGAAAATCATTTATACCAAAGGCGAATATATCACCAACGAGCTCATCGAGGCCATTCAAAAGGGCCAGACCATGGAGTTCCGCGCAAAATACCGTCAGGTGGACGTGCTCCTGGTGGACGACATCCAGTTCATTTCCGGCAAGGTCAGCACCCAGGAGGAATTCTTCCACACCTTCGACGCACTGCATCAGGCCAACAAGCAGATTGTTCTGACATCAGACCGTCCTCCCCGCGAAATCGCCACTCTGGAGGATCGGCTGCGTACTCGTTTCGAAATGGGTCTGTTGGCGGATATCCAGCCCCCGGATCTGGAAACCCGGATTGCCATTATCAAGAGAAAAGCCCAGCTCCTCGATTTCAATATCAGCGACGACATCTGCGAATACATCGCCAATCAGCTCAAAAGCAACGTCAGGCAGCTGGAAGGCGCGGTCAAACGGATGCGGGCTCAGTGCCTTCTGGGCGGGGAACAGCCCACCCTGCTGACTGCCCAAAACGCCATCCGGGACATCCGCAACGACAATCAACCGGTGCCCATCACCGTGGAGAAGATCATCAACGAGGTGGCCCGGACTATGAATGTGACCCCGGAGGATATCCGCTCCACCAAACGGTCCTCCCCTATTTCCCAGGCGCGCCAGGTGGCGGCTTATGTGGTGCGCAGCATCACCGGCCTGCCCATGAAATCCATTGGTGAGGAATTCGGCACCCGGGATCATTCCACTATTGTCTACGCAGTGCAGAAGGTGGAGGCCAGGATGCAAAAGGAACCCTCCTTCAAGGGCATGGTCAACGACATAATCAAAAATATCAGCGAGAAATGACACCGGCCATTTCCGGAAAGCACGACGGTGGAAAACATCGCTTAAAGAGATTTTCCCTGACTTTCAACCGTGATCCCACACGCTTTCCACCCCCTTTTCTCCACAATTCGCCGGTTTTCCCCATAAGGCGGTGGAAGCTTGTCCGAGAGATACCCATCGCGTCCGTAAAATTTTCCACTGGTTGTCCACTCTCCACTCCCCATCTTCCACCGGGATGTGAAAGACCTCGGCAGGTCCGGACGATTTTCCCCGTTTTCCGACAGGGGTTTCCACAGCGCGGATACCCTGAAAGGCATTGCAGAAACCCGCTTTGCGGTATTTTCCACTGTTTTCACAGCCCCTACTACGTACTTCTGAAATAAAAAAGACGGTTTTTGATGGGATCTGTCGATTTTTTTAGGTAGGGGTGGGAAGACGGGGGGAAAACGAAGGACGGCATCCTTGACAAAGTGCCAAAACGAAAATGTGCGGTAGAATGCAGATGTTTTTTTATCCGTCGAGGCGAAGGAGGCGGGAAGGCCCGCACTGGGAGGACAACGCCGCTGACGGTATCGGCGGGACTTGCTTTACAAGAGAGTATGCGGCCGGACGGCGAAATAGAACCACCGGCTGTTGCAATAAACAAGGCGACATTTGACGAGAAAGGTATGAGGCGGATAATGAATATCGTATGCGACAAAACGGCGCTCATCGATGCGGTGAGCAATGTACAGCGGGCGGTGTCTGGTAAATCCACCCTGCCGGCCCTGGAGGGGATTCTTCTGCGGGCGGCAGGCGAGTCCCTGTTTCTAGCTGGCTACGACATGGACATGGGCATCACCACAACCATCGAGGCGGGGGTGCGGGAGCCTGGGGAAATCGTGCTGACAGCCAAGCTGTTCAGCGAGATTGTCAGGCGGCTTCCGGGAGAGCAGGTATCTTTGTCTTGTGACGAGCGGTTCAATACCACCATCCGCAGCGGTATCAGCGAATTCACCATTATGGGAATTTCCGCGACGGAATATCCGGAGCTTCCTTCCGTCAGCGACGGGGTCGGCTTCACACTGCCGCAAAACACTTTGAAAAGTATGATACGGCAAACTCTGTTCGCTGTGGCGCAGACCGACGCCCGGCCGGTGCACACCGGATCCCAGTTTGAGATTGAACCGGACAGCCTGCGGCTGGTGTCGGTGGACGGTTCACGGCTGGCTATGCGGTGCGAGGAGATAAAGAGCGAGGAGAGCGCCACCTTCGTTGTGCCGGGAAAAACGCTGGGCGAGGTACTCAAGCTTCTCAAAGAGGAGGATACGCCCATGTCCCTGGCGGTGGGACGCCGTCATATCGTGCTGGAAATCGACGGCTACGCGGTGATAAGCCGTCTGTTGGACGGGGAATTTCTTCCCTACCGCAAGGCGATTCCCCAGCAAGTGAACACCACCGTCCGCGTCAAGACCAGAGAGCTTATCGACGCGGTGGAACGGGCCTCCCTGGTGATCAACGATCGGCTGAAATCCCCCCTTATCTGCGATTTCCGCGAGGACTCCATCCATCTATCCTGTGTGACGCCTCTCGGCAGCGCCAACGACAGCGTGACTGCCGCCATCGAGGGAAATGAGGAAGAGATGGGCTTTAACAGCCGCTTCCTGCTGGACGCCCTCAAGAACGCGGAAACCGATGAGGTGCGCATCGAGCTGGGCGGGCCTTTGTCCCCGATGAAGGTGCTGCCGGCGACAGGAGAATCCTTCCTCTTCCTGGTGCTGCCGGTGAGGCTGAAGAAATGAGCCGGCGGGAGATATCCATCCATACGGAATATATCCGGCTGGACGCGTTTCTCAAGCTATCCTCCTTGGCCCAAACCGGCGGGGAGGCCAAGGGACTGATTCAGCAGGGCAGAGTCACGGTGGACGGCGAGCCCTGTTCCCAGAGGGGAAAAAAGCTCCGGCCGGGAGCCGTAGTATCCCTTGACGGTGAGGAGGCCGTTGTTGCGGCATTCTCGCGGGAGGACGGGGTATGAAGCCATGAAAATCAGCGCCGGGGGCGTAACGGAAGGCGGGGTACCGGTATGATCGTCAGCCGTCTTGGCATGGACGGCTTCCGCAATCTGGAAACCGGCTGCTTTCTGCCGGAGCCGGGAGTCAATATTCTTTACGGCGATAATGCACAGGGAAAGACAAATCTTCTGGAGGCCCTCTGGCTCTTTACCGGAGGCAGAAGCTTCCGTGGGGCAAAGGAATCCGAGATGACCGCCTTTGGACGTGAAAGCGCCCGGCTGGAGCTTTCCTTTACCGCGGGAGAACGGGAACAGACGGCGGAGCTGTCCATTCAAAGGAGACGGAGCGCCGTGCTCAACGGCATTCCTCAAGCGGCAGCTTCCCGGCTGGCAGGGGTTTTCTGCGCCGTGGTGTTTTCCCCCGCCCATCTCTCGCTTATCAAGGACGGGCCGGAGGGGCGCCGCCGCTTCATTGACGCGGCCTTTGTGCAGCTCAGGCCCGGATATGTCCGCACGCTGACGGAATATAACCGCATCCTGCAGCAGCGGAACGCGCTGCTCAAGGGAATCCGGAAAGGGGAATATCTCCCCGATCAGCTGGATATTTGGGACGGAAGACTGGCTGCGGCCGGCGCCCGGGTATCGGCGGCAAGGCTGGCCTATTGCGGAAAAATCCGGGAGCCTGCCCGACAGATTTACGCTGGTTTGTCCGGCGGCCGTGAAGCCCTGGAGCTGATTTATGAAAGCTCGTTCGGCTATGAGGGAGAGCCGCCGGAGGCAGCGGCGGCCGCACTGTTGGAGGCGCTGCAGCAGCGGCGGGGAGCGGATCTGGCCGCGGGATTTACCACGGCCGGACCCCACAGAGACGATTTGCTTGTGACCATCGACGGCCTGCCGGTACGGATTTACGGGTCTCAAGGGCAGCAGCGGTCGGCGGTGCTGGCTCTCAAGCTCAGTGAGGCATCACTTCTGCGGGATGTGACGGGAGAACAGCCGGTCGCCCTGCTGGATGATGTGATGAGCGAGCTGGATATTTCCAGGCAGGACTATATTCTGAACCATATTCACGGCTGGCAGGTTTTTATCACCTGCTGCGAGCCCGCCGCAGTGCTGCGGATGACAGGCGGCGCCCTGTTTCACGTGAAACAGGGATCGATTACCAGACAATAGGCCGCCGGAGTCCGGAAGGCGGAAAAGCGGATAAGAGGGAAAGGACGAAGACTATGTATCTTCACCTCGGACAGGACACGGTGGTGCGGCTGGACGAAATCGTGGGTATTTTCGATATGGAGACGGCAACGATATCCAAGCATTCCCGTCAATTTCTAGCGGACGCGGAAAAGGGCGGGCGGGTGTTCAACGTTTCGCTGGAGCTCCCGAAATCCTTTGTTGTCTGCATGGATGACGACGGCACCGAAACGGTGTATATTTCACAGATATCCTCCTCTACCCTGCTCAGACGCACGGGTTTTATCGAGGAGATAGCGATACCCTAGCGCCGGCGGGCTTCATCAGGCTGGGCAGGCGTTTGTCCGATTTTCTCCCGCCCGGAGGCGGGAAAACAGAGACGGAGGTTTTTCTTTCATGAGTACCGAAGAGGAATTGGAACAGGAACTGGAAAACAGCATGGTCCGGGCCGACAATAAGCCCTATGACGAAAGTCAGATCCAGGTGCTGGAGGGACTGGAGGCCGTGCGGAAGCGGCCGGGTATGTATATCGGCTCCACCGGGCCCAAGGGGCTGCATCACCTGGTGTACGAGATTGTGGACAACTCCATCGACGAGGCGCTGGCTGGTTTCTGTACCCATATCGAGGTGGATATTCTCCCTGGAAATATTGTGCAGGTGCGGGATAACGGCCGGGGCATTCCGGTGGGGATCAATGAGAAGCTGGGTATTCCCACCGTCACGGTGGTATTGACCGTGCTCCACGCCGGCGGCAAGTTCGGGGGCAGCGGCTACAAGGTGTCCGGCGGCCTCCACGGCGTGGGTTCCTCGGTGGTCAACGCCCTGTCCGAATGGCTCGAGGTGGAGATTTCCCGAGAGGGAAAAATTTATGCCCAGCGAATGGAGCGCGGGGTGCCGGTGAATGAGCTGACCGTTGTCGGTGAAACCGATCACGACGGCACGCTTATCCGCTTCAAGGCGGATGATCAGATATTCACCGAAACCACGGAATATGAGTTTGACGTTCTCCAGAAGCGGCTGCGGGAGCAAGCCTTCCTCAATGCCGGCCTGAAAATCACCCTGACCGATCGCCGGGATCCCGATCATGAGGTGGAGGAGGTTTACTGCTACGAGGGCGGCATCTCCTCCTTTGTGGAATTCATGAACAAGGCCCGGGGGAATCAGGTGCTGCATCCCCAGGTGATCCACATCGCCATCAACGACGGGGATTCCATCGCGGAAGTGGCTCTCCAGTACAACGACAGCTATAATGAGAGCATCGTTTCCTTTGCCAACAATATTCACACCGTGGACGGCGGCACCCATGAAACGGCTTTTAAAAACGCCATGGGACGCCTGCTAAACGATTATGCCCGCAAGCACGGAATGCTCAAAGACAGCGACGCCAACCTCAAGGGGGACGATGTGCGCGAGGGATTGACCGCCGTCATCAGCGTCAAGCTCAAGGACGCACAGTTCGAGGGCCAGACCAAGGCCAAGCTGGGCAACACTGCCATCGGCACCCTGGTCAACGGCCTGATGAACGATAAATTTGCCCCCTTCCTGGAGGAAAATCCGGCGGTCGCCAAGGCGATACTGGAGAAATCCATCAATGCCGCCCGGGTGCGGGAGGCCGCTCAAAAAGCCAGAGAACTGGCGAGAAAAAAAAGCGGGCTCGCTTCCACCCGTATGCCCGAAAAACTGGCCGACTGTATCTGGAGCGATGCGGATCGCACAGAGCTTTACATCGTCGAGGGCGACTCGGCCGGCGGCTCGGCCATCCAGGGCCGGGATAGGAACTATCAGGCCATTCTCCCCCTGTGGGGTAAGATGCTCAATGTGGAGAAGGCGCGGCTGGACAAGGTGTACGGCAATGAAAAGCTGATCCCCATTGTCATCGCGCTGGGCTGCGGCATCGGGGATGATTTCGATCTCTCCAAGCTCCGGTACGGCAAGGTCATCATCATGGCCGATGCCGACGTTGACGGCTCCCATATCCGCACCCTGCTGCTGACCTTCTTTTTCCGCTATATGCGCCCCCTGGTGGATGAGGGGCATGTATATATCGCGCAGCCTCCCCTATTTAAGGTGTCCAAGGGCAAGCAGGCCCGCTATGCCTTCTCCGATAAGGAGAGGGACGACTATATCGCGGAGCTGGGCGGCAACGCCGATATCCAGCGGTATAAGGGCCTCGGTGAAATGGATCCGGAGCAGCTGTGGGAAACCACCATGGATCCGGCCTTCCGCACCATGCTCAGAGTGGAGCTGGAGGACGCTGCGGCGGCCGACGAGGCGTTCACCATCCTGATGGGGGATAAGGTCGAGCCCCGCCGGGAGTTCATTGAGAAAAACGCCAAGTATGTCGAAAACCTGGATATTTAGCCCCGGAAAGGGGGAAGCGCCGTGGATAGCCGTGAACAGGAAAACAGGCCTATGCCCGAAGCGATATGGAGATATACGCTGACCGAAGAAGAGATTTACGCCGGGCTCACCTGCGCGGATACCCGGCGGAGGGGCAAGGGACGGCCCTGGCTGCAATCTGTGGTGCTGGCGCTTCTGGCGCTTTTCTGCTTTATTGCTTTCTTCGGGGAGGGGATGAAAACCCCAGGTTCCCTGATCCTTGCCCTGCTGGCCTGTGCTCTGATTGCCGCCGTCTGGCTGGTGCCCTCCAGGGTGCGGCGCAACGGTGCGCGGCGGGAAGCCGGAGAGGCCCGGCCGGTGACGGTTTGCCTCTTTGCGGACGGATTGGCTTTCGGCGGAGAAGAGGAGCCGGTGTATGCCTTTTCCCGTTTTCCCGCGCAACTATGCGGGGATTTAGCCGTCTGCGAGCTGCCGGGGCATCAGCTTATCTTGATCCCCCGGCGGGTGATGGAGGAAAACGAGTGGCAAACGCTGATCTCCCGCCTGCGGAAAGAATGACAGCGAATACCCGAAGGGGAGGAATGTTCATGCCGAAGGAAACGGCGCCCGTTCTCGAAATAGACTTCGAGCTGACCGAAAAGGAATATGTCCGGGCCGCCCTGCTGCTATCCCGGAGAGTAGGCGTTCTGCGGAGCCTGCCCGCGGTGGTGATTCTGGCGCTGCTTTTGCTGACAGCGGGAATGCTGGCTTTCGGCTGGTTCCCGGGCTATCCGCTGATTCCGCTTATCCTTTGCCTGTGCTGTCCTCTGCTGCTGCTTCTGTTTTTTGTCGTCGAGCCCGCGGGGGTGAGGCGGCAGGCGGAAAAGGATTATGAAACTTATCACGCTCTCATGGAGCCCACCCGGCTGCAGCTGTATCCGGACAATGTGGTCACCATCACCCCGACCCTGACCCTGCGGGATCAATATGCCCTGGTGGTGGAGCTGCTGGAGACAAAAGAGCTACTGGTATTTGTCAAGGACAGGGAAAGACGGCTGGTGCTTCCCAAGCGGTGTCTGCCGCCGGAAAAGGAAAAAGAGGCCCTGGAGTTTTTGCGCCTGACCTTCACCCGCAAGCGCCGCCTGATGCACGGCTGGATTTTCTGAAGGACCGATGAAAAGAGGGAACCGAATTGACCGATTCAATTAGGCAGGACGCGGGAAAGGAACCGCAGCTGTCCCTGAGTGTGCTGGTGACCCGGGAAGAATATATGGCCTTTAACGCGCAGCTGCAGCGCAGCCAGCGGTCGGGTCGGGTCTCTCTCCTGTCCGCTACGGGCGCCGTGCTCACGGCGGCGGGAATCGCCGGCCTGTTTTTCGGCGGAAATATCTCCCTGGCGCCCGCCGTGGCCGGATGTGTGCTGTTGTTCGGCCTTTTCCTGGCCTGCTTCAACAGCCTTGT
>CAKTXU010000066.1 GCA_934630995.1 uncultured Eubacteriales bacterium | reverse complement strand
ATCCGTCCCCAGTAGAAGAACGATTGAATCCGGCACACATATCCATTGTCAAGCTGCTGACCGGCCGTTCCTCTTTGTGTTCAATCCCGCCGATGCCGGGATACCATACTTCTTCGATGACATAGTCGCTCTCGTTATCCAATGACAAAAAGAACCTCAGTTCACCGTCTTTGAGAACAACTGACAATTCCACACGAATGTTGAGTTTTCCTGAATGATTACCCGTAACACTGTTCCAAAAAGCTATCAAATGATCCTGCTCGCAATCAAACCTATCCGCCTCGCAAGCCGTCAAGTCCACAACGTTGTTCCTATACTCGCCAAAGGGCACCAGCAGGCGGACGCCAGTAGCCAGCTTAGGCTGCGCAATAGCGTTCCAGCCTGTCTCCAGATTTTCAAAATGAAGCAGGCAAGCGCCCTCTGAAGAAAAGATCACTTTCAGTTTTTTGTCTTGTAATGTACAGATCATGGTATATTCTCCTATCTTTTTGGACTGTTGTCTCCCACTAGAGACAATGTAAAGTTCAGTCTGTCATATGTTCCAATACCTTTGACAATTTGCAATACCGCTGATATTTGCCTTCATATACCCGCTTCCTTGACTCATTTGGATAGATTGTTTCCGTAATCTTCACCATACCGTCGGCCGCTTTGCGGAAATCATCGTAATACCCTGCGCCGACAGCGGCTGCCATCGCCGCGCCTTTGGCTCCCATTTCTTCAGCTTTCACAACCTCCAGCGGCAGGCCCAATATGTCGGCAAACATCTGTGTCCATACGGCCGATTTGACGGCCCCGCCCGTCATCCATATTGCTGATAATTGGGGGTTCAGTAAACGCAGCCGGTCAACGTGTACCCGATGAGAAAACACAACGCCCTCAAAAAGTGCACGCAATAAATGAGCCCGCTCCTGCGAATTCGTCAATCCCCAAAAGGCGGCAGCGGGGACATTCGGACTATTGGAACCATATAAAAAAGGCAGAAACACCACCTCGCTTTGATCCGGTTCAAGCGCCTCCACCATTCGATCGGCTTGAGAAAAGAACGATTTCGCCTCTCCCATGATGTTCCGAACCAGCCAGTCAAGGTTTCCGACGGAAGTCGGGCTGCTTTCCTCGATTAGATAGTATTCGGGCAGACAGAACAGCGAGTTCAGGGTGGTTTGTGAATTCAAGACCGGTGATGAGGAAATATACTCGTTGATACTCCAAGTACCGCTTATCACACATAAACGGTTCTCCTCCGACACATCCGCCGCGATAGCGCAGGCATCGATGTCAAACATACCGCCGCACACAGGCGTCCCTGCCTTGAGGCCGGTCGCCGCCGCGGCCTGTGCCGTAATAAATCCGCATACCTCGTAAGAGGTCCGCAGGGTGGGGAGCGCCGCCTCCATTTCCTCAATGCCGAACAACCCCAGCAGAGCGGGATCGAAAGATCGCGTACGCAGGTTCATCAGGCTGGTTCCAGAATAATCGGTGTATTCTGCATACGCTTCTCCGGTGAGCATAAAACGGACATAATCCTTAGCTTCAAACACCCATTGTATGTTCCGGTATACATCCGGCCGGTTGTCCTTATACCACCGCAGCAGCGCCGCCGGCTGACAGCCCCTTACGTGTTGGAGGGAATATTCCGCCGCGCGCACGGCGGTACCATCCAATTCCCAATCATGAACCAGTTTATCCGCACGGTGGTCGGTGGACGCCACAGCGAAATCTGCCGGCCGGTCATCCTTTCCCCATAAATAGAGACCTTTGCCGTGTCCGGTACATCCAATCGCCGCCACCGCCTCCGCCGGTATTTCTGCTTTCTGCAATACCGAACGGATACAAAGGGAAACCGTTGTCCAGAGCGTTGTCATGTCACGCTCGCACCACCCCTGAAAGGGGAATCTCTGCGGGGTATCCATCTCGCTGACAGCGAATTGCCGGCCGCCGGCGTCAAATACAGCCGCTTTAGTCATGGTACCGCCGATATCGATGCCCATAAAAAAGGGGGTCATGCACAATCCTCCCTATTTGTCACACTGCTGGAATATCCAGATACTGTCTGTAAAAACTGCACACGTCGGCCAGACGCCGTTCCCAGTCATCCTCCGGTCGATACCAGCATTCCGCGGTAAAGAGGCGAACCTTTTGCTTTTTCAGCGTTTCGATTAACAGCCGAAAATCCACCTTACCTTCTCCGGGAAACAAATCGCGAAAAACACCGGGGCGGGTTTCTTTCAGATGCGCCGCGGCGATATGGCCCTCCCCTCTCTTGAGATCGGCGCACACATCTTCTGTTCCGTTCGTCAGATTTCCGACATCCGGATAGACCTGCAGCCAAGGAGACCGCATTTTCTCCACATACGTCATCGCTTTGGCTACCGTGTTCATGAAAGGGGTCTCCATGGTTTCAAAGCCCAAAAGCACCCCTTGTTTGGCCGCCAATTTCACGCATGTTTCCAGATTCTGCTCAAAACGGGAAACTGTATCCGGAGTGGACGGCTCATAATAGACGTCATAGCCCGCCAGCTGGATAATGCGGATTCCCAAGTCAGACGCCAGTCCGACAGCCTTTTTCATGATATCCAGACTCCGGGACGCAAGTTCCCGGTCGGCGCTGCCAAGCGGATATTTTCGGTGGGCACTCAAACACATGGTTTTGATTGGCAGTTCAGCATCCGCCATTAAAGTGCGAACTGTTTTTCTCTCTTCCTTTGTCCAGTCCAGCCGGGCGAGCCGTCCATCACTTTCATCCACGCTGAACTCCAGAAAATCGTATCCGGCCTTTTTGGCATGAAACAGCTTGCTGTATAGATCGATCGTGTCAGGCATGAATTTCTCATATACCCCCAACGCATACTCAGCCATGTTCAGCCACTCCCGGATGATTTGGAAAATGTTTCAGCATAACAAGCGGCTCCTGCCGGCTAAAATTCTTCACTGTTACACCTTTGGAGGCTGCCTCGTACGAAACAAAGAACTCATCCGCACTCTCCTGTCCCAAGCGCAGTATGCAGGCTGTTTCGGCCGCCTGTCCATTGATTTCACCGTGTCCCTGCGTCAGTATGCATCCGTAAGGGGTCTCATCCTTTATGACCGCTTCGCAGCCAGGATAAACGGTCAGTTCCTTGGCGGCGATATACGGATTGCCGTAAACCACCCATTTTTCGATATGGGATTCATCCTGTGTACATACGACCGGCGCGCGGAAATAGTGCTTTCTGTAGTCGGGATCCACATTTTTATCCCAATCCATGAGGCTGATCACATAATCCAAATCCTGCTGTCTATCCGCCGGGCAGTTCTCTACAAGCATTTCATAAGGATATATCTCGTTATGTACCACATTCTCATAAACTGAATTAACATCGGAATTCCACTGCGGTTCATACGTCAGGTAAGAACCGGGAGCATGTACAACGCCAGGCGGCGTATACCAGCCGGTGCCAAGTTCGATACGATAGGCTCTGGAAAGTTCTGTAATACGCGTATCCTTGTTTTCAAAATCTGCTAAACGTTCTTTGACCTCCTCCTTGGTCACCTCTGGCGAAAACCCGAAATAGGTATAGGGAGAAGAGCCGGCATAATTGTTGAGTTGTGGCGGGTAATAATAAGCTTCCGGTTTTCCAAGGCGCCCCACGCGGGCGGCATCCTCAAACCCCAGGTGGAGATGGTGAAACAGTGCATCCTCGTAGTCAAAGAACTTGGAATACATCGGCCAGGTGCCGTAACGTTCCATCATAACCTCGCCCAAGAGCGACGCGCCCAGCGTTTCCACAAAATCCTTCAGCAATATCCGCCCCTGCTCCGTGCAAACATAGCTTAAGCCCTCATCCGGCGCGGCCAGAGGCCCGTTCATGGCCGGGATAATAGATGAAAACCACCGCTCTTTAATGGAACCGCGTTTGGTGCCAAGCGCAAAATAATCATCCGGATGCAGACGCAGTCTTTTTCCCGCCGTACCAAACCGTCTGGGCACAAATATCGGCTTCAGCCGAAGCAACCCGTTGTGATTGTCCAAAATTTTTTGCAGCTCCGTCTTACTCATCAATAACAACCCTTCTTTTATAAAATTGTGTCCGCAACACTGCCGATACTTAAGCGATTTCAACGGCAGCTAGACAGATGATTGTAATCACGCGGTATCGCCTCTATCCACTCCGGCTGATAATAGGACAGCGCGGCATCAGCCGTTAAGTCAAAACCCCAGTCGGCATATTCACCCCCTGTCAGGAAACCCAGACGGTCCGCCCAGTACAGATATTGCTCTTCGAATACTTTCCGATGCAGTCGGGCGCCGTTGAAGCCCAAAGACTGTGCCAACTCGATATCGGCGCGGATCGCTTCGTCTGATGGCGCAGTGTAGATGCCGTCGGGATAGAAGCCCTGATCCAGCACGAGACGCTGAAAAAGCGGTTTCCCATTGAGATACAGCTTTCCATCCCGCGCCTCGATTCCACGCAGGCCGAAATAACTGTCCACTTCGTCAACGATTTGCTGATCTTTCATGAGCGTAAACGTATTTTAACGTAAACCTATAATAAATATAGACGTCATAAAATCCGCTTACCGACCCGGTAACATTGCCAGCGTCAAAAGGCCCAAAAATAGAAGCAAAATTGTGAATTTATGTATAAATAATACATCTGAATTTTTGTATTCACAATGGAGATAAATGATTATATAATGGATTTTTCCGCACTCTTTTATCAAGTCTTTAAAAAGAGGACGCCTTTATCTGCAATTGGTTTTTTACATATTGTTTAAATTGCAAAACCATATTGATATAACGCACTTAATTTGCTATCTTATACTTGGTTATCCAAAATGCGCATTTTAAAGAATCGCAGAACAGCATCTTAATATTTAAAAGGATGTTAAGAGATGAACAACAGTCTTATCTATATCAATAAGCTAAACGGAAATAAAGAATTCAAGGAGCACCAACACACATCCTGGGAGATCATTTACTATACAGAGGGGAATGGGTTTGTCAAAGCGAACAATATTCTGTACCCGTTTCGTCCCGGCACGGTTATCTGTATACCGCCCTATACACCGCACAGTGACATCGCGGAGGATTCCTATCAAAACATCCATCTGAATATGTTTTCCTCACTGATCAGCCATTCGCGGATCGATTGCTTTCAGGATAATTCTTTCAACGATCTGCGTCAGCTGCTTGAGTTTACCTATCGCATCCGTGTACAAAAGCAGCCCTGTTGGGAGGAACTCTCACAAACCCTCTTCACCTGCATTGAACAATATATCTACTCCATTTCACAAGATCAAAAATTTCGCAATAACCCTGAAGCCCAAATTATGGCGCAACGTATTTTGGAGAACATATCCAATCCTCAATTCCAAATTAACAGCATATTTGAAGAATTGTGTTTTTCTCCTGATTACCTGCGGCGCCTGTTTAAAAAAGAATATGGCTGCACACCGCAGCATTTCCTCATAAAGAATCGCATCGAACTGGCTGCTCATCTATGAAGAGAAGACACCAAGGTGAGTGAGGTTTCCTTTATGGTCGGTTTTACTGATGCATACTATTTTTCCCGTGTATTCAAGGCGGAAACCGGATTGTCTCCCATCGCGTGGGCTAAGAAAAGCAGCCGGACTGAGAAAGATTAACAGACCGGTGCTTAACCGCCGCACTGTTAAAGCAGACATATTTCACGCTTATCGATTTTGTATTTACGAGGTGGTCGGCAGGGGTACCTTTGCCGACCATATGAGTCGGCTCCATTGTTTCAGGGGCTTCGGCGCTATGGTCAGCAGATATATCATGCAGGCCTAAAAATATCAAGCGGCACTGGGGTTTCCGCACTGCGAGCACAATTTTACTGGCTAGTTTTAAAACGGCACAGTCGATATCTGCACTGTTTGCACCCAAAAACCGTAGTAGCAAGGCTTTTCAGCGGAAAGATTCAAATATAGATCTAATGGACACAAAAAAGATGCGGTTTATAGAGGTATGTCGATACCTCTATAAACCGCATCATTACAAGATTTTTGGCGCGCCCGAAGGGATTCGAACCCCCGACCTTTTGGTTCGTAGCCAGTCACTCTATCCGGCTGAGCTACAAGCGCGTATTAAGTTTTGGTGCCCGGGAAGCCGGACAAAGTATTTGGTTCAGAAACAGGGAAAGCAGCATCGGGCCGGCGGTGGCGCCGATTCCCCAGAAGCAGTGGAGCCAGCTCATATGCCGCGCCTGATAGTGCAGAGCCACAAAATTGTTCAGCGCGGCGTCCACCGCGCCCGCGCCCAGGCCCAAAGGCACCGCCGCCAGGCACAGCACCAGGAAATGAGGCGCCGGGGAAAACAGAAGCAGGGCCGCCGCCGTCATCAGAACGCTGACCGCCGTGGTCTTTCCCACCCCGAACCGGCGGATGACCCGGACGCTAAGCAGGCTGGACACGATGGTCCCCCCGGAGATGATCAGGGAAACCGCGCCGGCGGCGGACACGGGTGCCCCCAGCTCCCCATGCATGACCGGCCAGGCGGCCCCCAGCAGGGAATCGGGCAGTCCCAGCCCGATGAAGCAGATATAAATCACGACCAGCAGAAGCGCGGACACGGCTATCCCCTCTATCCATACAGGTTCAAATCCGCTTTATTATTGCGGGGAACAAGGAAAAACGCAACGGCTTTTCACCGATTGGACGGCGGCCGCTGCGTTTTTTCGACATGTCATTTTTTCACAAAAGCAAAGCCGGTGCAGCCGGGGCCGATGTGGGTGCCCACCACCGGGCCGATATCCACGGTAAAAACCGGGCCGAAGCCCGCCTCATCGATCACCGCCCGCAGCTCCTCCATAATCGCCGGGTCATTGGAATGGCCGTAGGCCGCGGGATAGGCGGCGTCCACCCCCTCGGCGGCTACAAGATCGGCGATCTGCCGGAAGGCGGCCTTGAGGCCCCGGGCCTTGGCGATGCTGACCACCTTTCCGCCCGCGATGGAAATCAGCGGCTTGATATTGAGCAGGGAGCCCACCACGGCCCCGGCGGATGAGAGGCGTCCGCCCATTTTCAGATATTTCAGATCGTCCACCACGGCGAAGAGCCGCAGACGGGGCACCAGGGCGGTCAGCTCCCGGGCGGCCTCCTCTCCCGTCATTCCCTGATCCCGCAGGGCGACGGCCTGCCGGATGAGGAGAGAGAGGCCGAAGGTGGTGGTCAGGGTATCCACCACATGGATGGAGGCGCCGGGGAAGGCCTCCTTGGCCAGCAGGGCGGACTGATAGGTTCCGCTCAGCTCCCGGGAGATGGGCAGCAGCAGGATCTCGTCCCCCGCCTCCACCAGCGGGCGGAAGGCGTCCTCGAATTCCGCCGGGGTTATCTGGGCGGTTTTGGGCAGGGTGTCGGCCGCGGCCAGCATCGAATAAAACGCGGGCTTGGTCAGATTCTCCCCCTCGGTATACACCTCCTCCCCGAAATACACGCGGATAGGCAGGATGGTGATTCTCAGGGCCTCCTGCTCTCCCAGCTCCAGGTCGCAGGAGGAATCGGTCAGTATGCGCAGCGCCATCACGGCACCTCCATTTATTTTGATTGTCAAACTAATTATGTAGTATAGCACAGAACGGGCCCGTTGTCAACCCGGCGCAGTCGGGCCGGAAGTCAAATGCCTCCCGCTAAGCCGGCGGCTTGAATAAGCCCGAAAAGGGCATCTAAAGACGCACTGAAATGTCCGTCTTCCGCATCACTTGCCCTGCCGCCCGTAAACGGGCCTTTCTTTTATCGTTACTAAAGAATGCTCTTCGCTCTATGCTTGAAGCTGAAACTTTTTACGGGGGGCCTCTGCGGGCTCAGCCGGGGATTTCCATAACAGCAAAAGGCCGGAGGGACGTTCTTGTCCCTCCGGCCTTCCATCCGGCAATCTGTCAGGGGCTGCTCGTTTCGCCGTCCTCCGGCAAGTCCTCCCCGAAGCGGCCGCCGAAATCCAAGAAACAGCCGTCCTCCGTGAGCAGCAGCTCCCTCTCCCCCACATGGATGCGCTCAAAGCAAGCCGCGCCCACATCGAGAGACAGCTCCCCGCCGTCGTCCAGCCGGAACGTCACGAGAAACAAATTCCTGTGGGAGGGACGCTTTACAG
>CAKTXU010000065.1 GCA_934630995.1 uncultured Eubacteriales bacterium | reverse complement strand
TCCCGATGCAGCGTCGGCTCCCCCCCGGAAAAGAGGAAGCGGCAAAATGCTTCTCCCGCATTTTGCCGCTTAATCATTCTTTTTAGCCGCGTTTAATGGAGGTAACCTCGAAAGGCGCCATTTTCCCCGTGGTTGTCAATATTACCGCGTCACCTGCCTTCAGGAAGGGCAGCTCCGCCCAAATTTTAATATCCGCCATATACACAGTATCGTCGTTTTCCAGCTTCAGGTAATACTTTGTATTGCCGCCCACCACCGCGTTGTATATTTCCGAGATGACACCGGTTTGCTCCGAATTGCCGGTGTCAATCCCTTCCTCCTTGCTCAGCACAGCGATATAGTCGGTTCTAGCCTCATCAACCGTCGCGCCGAGTCCAACAAGATTATAGCGTTTCACATCTACAAAGGCAAACATTTTCACCAGCCCCGCATTATCCTTCAAGGCCATGAAATAGGTGGGGCGATCTGCCACATTGAGCAGCAGCGGGAAAGTGGCGCGATACCCTTGATCCTGTACCTGGCCTTGGGCAGAGGACATGGCGGATATTTCCTCTGCTCCGGATATCGAGTAGAATTTAGTGCCCTTGGTGCGCATGTTGACCAGGACGAAACCCACATTGGACTGATCGCTAACAACTGATGTCATACCTGTGTACAGATAGACGTCGTCGTTGACAGCAATGTAATTATACCCTTCAGTGGTGCGCAGAACTCCTTTTTGGCCAAAATATGAGTTCCAGAATCCGGATTGATATTTTCCATTCCAGTTAAGCTGCTCAAGAATCAGGTTGGCGCTGTACACCTGATCAACCCAGGTGGGAATATCCTCAACGCTGTAAAAGCGGTGGTCGCCGGTCACTGCGTTGACCAGCACAGCCCCTTCAATATCCCGGCCGTTCCACAGGCCGATGCGGTACCTGACAGTGGGAGCCACCCAATAGGGGGTGCCGTTTTCATCCACCTCGAAGGAAAAGGTGTCAAAGATTTTGGTGGGATAATGAAAGCGCAGATGCCGTTGCAAATCCCGCAGTAAAAATTCACAGGGGGCATATTTCATTCCCTGTTCCAGCCGGACAAGGGTGGTTTCCTGTGTGACCATATCCACCTGAATATAAGCGGGGATACCGGCTTGTTGATTGTTAAACCATTTGAAAATATCGCCGTATACCAGGGGGGTGACCCGAACCGGACGATTACTCAGATTTATTTGAGTGTAGTTTTCCGCAATTTCAAACTGAGAAACCAAATCAGACATTTCCCCCAGCTTGCGTCTGCCGAGCTGGCTGGCGGTATCCCTGTCCACCACGGGGATTTGTTCGTCCTTCAGCTCCGCTACGTCGTCGGAAAAATTGCCGTCGGTTTTTGTCAAAAGCTGCTTATATCGCGAAGCGTGGAACAGCTCCGACCCGAACAGGGATGCGAGCAGCATCAACACGGCGATTCCACCCATGATAAAAAGGAGAATTTTCAGATATTTTACCTTGGGCAGCGCAGGCAGGCCGGGCATATGGACCTTGCCACCTCCGATAGTCACGGTGGTTTCCGTCTTTTCGGCGCGGGTCATCTCCCCAAGACCGAGAAGGACGACGAAGACGCCGATAGACAGCAGCACAAATATCCAGAAATCCGGACTGGTCGGATTGAGGGGAGGAAGCATGAACCAGAACATCGCCGCTATGACGAGAACGGAAAGAAGACTTCCGATGACCCTGACCTTTGTTTTTGATTTCATAAAACGCCTCATTCCTTTAGGATGGGAGAGCAACAGCACGCTCCCCTCCGCAGTAACTGCGGGGTGTGTCTATTCTACCATATGTGTAATCTTCGGGCAAGTTAAATAAATATAAAGTACGGTATAAGGAGCATTCCCGACCTATAATATAAAGATGCGAAGTGCCGGAAAAAGAGTTGCTTCGGCATTTGAAAAAATGCTATACTGATACATATCACGAGTGAAAGCGGAGGATAGATATGGCGAGATTCACAGCGGAATTACCTACAGGCAAGCCCGATGACATGGTGCGGTTTATTGCGGATGATTTTCTGCTCAAGGAAGGCTTTCAGCAGGTGACTCACAAAAACGAGGTAGTCTGGAAAAAAGGAAAGGGCCTGATGGTGGCTCCTCAGTTTATCAAATACCAGACAAGAGGCGGCAATGTCCATCTGGAGGCCTGGCTGAAATATGCGATCCTTCCAGGCGTTTATTGCGGTGAGATGGGGCTGGACGGCGCCATGGGCTTTGCTGTCAAGAAGGTGCTCAAGGATAGAGTGGATGCGCTGGCCAGGCTGCTCTATCAACCTGTCCCTGGAGCGGATGCAACGCCCCAGCCGGTTTATGCTGCGGCGGAAGGTTTGCCTATATCCCCGGCGTTCAGCACCCCGGTTCCGCCTCAGGCACCCGGTGGTTATCCCATAGCTCCGTCTCCCTACATGCCGGGACAACCGCTTCCGGTGGCAGTCCATGATCCTAGGGATAAGGCGCTTCTGGGGCTAATCATGGGACTGGTCAGTGTTTTAGGTTGTTTTGTCCCCATCGTTGGTGTCATCACCGGTATTGCCGGTATCATTTTCAGCAACCTGGGCAGAAAGTCCACCGCACGGACGATGGCCATCTCCGGGCTGATTCTCAGCATCCTTTTCCTGGTGGTGTCTATATTAAATTGGGCGGCGGGATTTTATCTGTCTATGATGGCGTTGCTGTGAGGAGGAACATAATGAAACGGAAGATATACAAGAGTCTGGCGGCAACGCTGGCTTGTGTGCTGTTGGCCATGTCGCTGGGCGGATGCAATATCATCAAGCTGGTTGAAACCATGCAGCAGGGAAATGAAACGCTTACCAGCTCTGATGGCCATTACACAATCACCATACCGGCCACCTGGACAGACGCGTCGGATCAGCTCAACAGGCTGGCGGTGCTGGAGGCTATGCAGAGCGTCAAGGAAAAGTATGTGGTTGTTTTTTCCTATGATAAAGACGATGTGGACGAAGGTATGACACACAAGGAAATCCTTGAAGTCCTCGTCGATGAAATGTTTTCCTC
The DNA here is from genome assembly GCA_934630995.1 of uncultured Eubacteriales bacterium. GTDB lineage: Bacteria > Bacillota > Clostridia > Oscillospirales > Acutalibacteraceae > CAKTXU01. Next base: position 5,090 of record CAKTXU010000065.1, on the reverse strand, counting down.
CTTGACTGGCGGCAAGAGGGGGGAGGATACCCCCGCCACCATCGACGGACAAACAGCACTGACCGCCGAATTCAGCGGCAAGATGGAGAATATGGACATTGTCTACTGGCTGTCTGTTTTCGAAAAGGGGGACGAATGGATAGAGGTCGTGGGCTGGACGCTGAAAAGCAAGGCTGATTCCTATAAGACAGAAATTCAAGATGTGATGTATTCGCTGAAAATCTCCTGACAATACTGTCTGACCAACCGGTAAATGTGCGTTGCATTTGCCGGTTGTTTTTTTATGCGCTAAAAATTTTCTTCCCGCACATATCCGAAAAAAAAGGGCATACACTACGGATAACGCGCAATGGCGCGATCACATCGCCGGAGGGCGAAAGGAGAACGAAGTATATGGTAAAAAATACCGTGAAAGCGGCTTTATGGCTGGACAAAAACCCTGCACCCGCCCAATATCCCTGGCTGGACGAGGATATCACCTGCGACGTGGCCATTGTGGGAGGGGGATTGGCGGCCGCCTTCTGCGCCCATCAATTTGCCCAGGCCGGATTGGATACTGTTCTGCTCAGCGCCTCGCCTATCGGTCACGGCGGAACGGCGGTTTCCTCCGGTATCATGAGCCTGACCGGAGAGGACAGCTTATCCCGATTGGTGGAACGTATTGGTGCCGATAGGGCGCTGAACGCCGTTTCCTTGATGGAGGAAGCAATAGAGAATATAGATTCCATGTGCGCGTCCTTTGCTCAGGAGGGCGGTCCCTGGGGCAATTGCGGCTTCAAACGTATGGACAGTCTGCGGTATACCGACAACACCGCGCAGACAGCCGCTGTCCGACAGGAATATTCCATACAGCTTCATAACGGGTATGTAGCAGAGCTTCTCAGTCCCGTTACCGCCAGTGAGCAGTTTACCTTTCCAATAGAGGCGGGGGTGTACACCAAAGGCGTGGCGGCTCAGGTGGATCCTTACCGGCTAGTACACGCTGTTATTGCGGCCGCAAAAAGTAAGGGTGCGCGTATTTTTGAAAATTCCGGTGTGAGCGCCATGCGCCCTAATCTGCAGGATGGGGAATATCGCGATATGACTCTGGAGTGCGCTACCGGCCGGAAAGTCCAGGCGGGCTATGTCATTGTCGCCGCTGGCATGGAGACAGACCGGCATTGTGGTGGTCTGGAACAGGTTCGCACCACGTATATGGTAGTCACCGAACCGGTGGAGGAATTTGCCGGATGGCGGGGTCCCTGTGTGATTCATCGGGAGGGAGAACCGCGGCTTTACCTGACCGTGACGCCGGAAAACCGCATTCTAATCGGAGGATTGGACAGTACCTTGATGGATGAAAAGGGTCGAGTAGCCGGTATGATTGACCTTTCCACCGCCGCTAACCGTCGCATTGAAATGCTGGAATGCACCCTGCGGGAAATGTTCCCCGCCATCCGAAATCTCACGCCTGAGTATGTCTTTGCCGCTAGGGATGGTCGCACAGCTGACGGTCTACCGGTCATCGGACGTCTGCCGGAAAAAGAGAACCACCAGGCGGCCAGTCATGTGGCCTATGCTTTATGCTGCGGAGACAACGGGGTTCTCCATGCGGAAATCGCCGGACGTCTGCTTCTCACCCAATACCAGGGCGTGGATAACAATCAATTGGGCCTGTTTTCACCGGGGAGAGAATGGCGGGTCAAACGCTAAAACAAATAGGTACGGAGGTTGATGCAAAGTGTTTCACAATGCATCAACCTTTTCTTCTGAGTATTCACAATTCTTGGCCTTTAGTACACCGGAGTGTATAGGTATGAGAATTGCGGCTAAAATACGCTTCACGCGCGGATATTAGCACTTGAGATAATAGAGTGCTAATATTTACAAATTATACATAATTCAGAAATACATAGGACGCATTTCTCGGATATGATAAAAATTAGTAAAAAATGCCTTTAGAAAGGCTGGTGTAGTTTATGAATGCGCAAAAATTTACTCAAAAATCTCTGGAGGCCATCCAGGAGGCGCAAAACCTCTCTGTCGAGCATCAGAATATGCAACTGGAAGAAGAGCACCTGCTGCTGGCTTTGCTGACGCAGGAGCAGGGATTGATTCCTCAGCTGCTTCTGAAAATGAATGTACCCGTTGAAGCTGTCCAGAACGACGCCAGGCGGGCGGTGGAAGCCCTGCCCCACGTGACCGGTTCAGGCCGGGAGGCGGGAAAAATCTATATTTCCTCCGGAGTGGACAAGGTGTTGAACACCGCGGAAAAGAACGCCGACGGCATGAAGGATGACTTTGTCTCGGTAGAGCATATCTTTCTCGCGCTGCTGGGCGACGCCAACGATGCGCTGGACAAAATTTTCCGCGCGTATCATATCACGAAGGACGGGATGCTCAAGGTTCTGATGTCGGTGCGGGGCAATACCAGAGTGACCAATGACAGCCCTGAAAGCACCTATGACGCTTTGACAAAATACGGTATCGATCTGGTGGATCGGGCGCGCAGCAAGAAGCTGGATCCGGTCATCGGCCGGGACGATGAAATCCGCAATGTCATCCGCATCCTGTCCCGAAAAACAAAGAACAATCCTGTCCTCATCGGTGAACCGGGTGTCGGCAAAACGGCTATTGCCGAGGGGCTGGCCCAGCGAATTGTTCGGGGGGATGTGCCCCACAGCCTGAAGGATAAAACCATCTTCTCCCTGGATATGGGCTCTCTGGTGGCCGGCGCCAAATATAGGGGAGAATTTGAGGAGCGCTTGAAAGCTGTCCTTGGCGAAATTAAGAAGAGCGAAGGCCGCATCATCCTTTTTATCGACGAGCTGCACACCATTGTGGGGGCAGGCAAAACCGAGGGGGCCATGGACGCCGGAAATCTGCTCAAGCCCATGCTGGCCCGGGGTGAGCTGCATTGTATCGGCGCCACCACACTGGATGAATATCGCCAGTACATTGAAAAGGACCCGGCGTTGGAGCGTCGGTTCCAGCCGGTCATGGTCAATGAACCGACGGTGGAGGATACCATCGCGATTCTGCGGGGGCTCAAGGAGCGATACGAGGTTTATCACGGTGTCAAAATACAGGATCAGGCCATCATTGCCGCCGCGACCCTATCCGACCGGTATATAGCCGATCGTTTTCTGCCGGATAAGGCCATCGATCTCATCGACGAGGCCTGCGCCATGATACGCACTGAAATCGACTCCATGCCCACTGAGCTTGACGTTATCCAGCGTAAAATCATTCAACACGAAATTGAGGAAGCGGCTTTCAAAAAGGAAAAGGACACCCTATCCCAGGAGCATCTGAGGGATATTCAAAAAGAACTCGCGGAGATGCGGGCGCAGTTCGACGCGCTGAAGGCCAAATGGGAAAATGAGAAAGCCGCGATAGGCAAGGTACAGACCCTACGAAAAAAAATTGAGGAACTGAACGCCCAAATCGAAAGGGCGGAGCAGGAGTATGATCTCAACAAAGCTGCGGAGCTGAAATACGGTAAGCTGCCCGAGCTACAAAAACAGCTGACGGCCGAGGAAAAGCTTGCCGAGGAAAGCGGCCGTAAAAATACGTTGCTGAGGGACAAGGTGACCGAAGAGGAGATAGCCAAAATTATCGAACGCTGGACGGGTATCCCCACCAGTAAGCTGATGGAGGGGGAGCGGGACAAGCTGCTTCACCTGGACGAGCTGCTCCACAAGCGGGTCATTGGGCAGGACGAAGCCGTCACCAAGGTCACCGAGGCCATCATCCGCTCCCGTGCCGGCATCCAGGATCCCAATCGGCCCATTGGTTCCTTCCTTTTCTTAGGTCCCACCGGTGTGGGCAAGACGGAGCTGGCGAAGGCTTTGGCAGAATGCCTCTTTGACGACGAACACAATCTGGTGCGTATCGACATGAGCGAGTATATGGAAAAATACAGCGTATCCCGTCTCATCGGCGCGCCTCCCGGTTATGTGGGATATGAGGAGGGCGGCCAGCTGACCGAGGCCGTGCGCCGCAAACCCTATTCCGTGGTGCTGTTCGATGAGGTGGAAAAGGCTCATCCCGATGTATTCAATGTCCTGCTCCAGGTGTTGGACGATGGACGGATTACCGATTCTCAGGGCCGCACGGTAGACTTCAAAAATACCATATTGATTCTAACCTCCAACCTAGGTTCTCAGTATCTGCTGGACGGCATCGATGAAAAAGGCGAAATAACCGTGCAGGCCAGGGAAGAGGTTGAGTCCCTGCTCAAGCACTCCTTCCGTCCTGAATTTCTCAACCGTCTGGATGAGATCGTGTTTTATAAACCACTTACCAAGGCAGATGTGACCCGTATCATTGATTTGCTGGTGGCTGATCTGAATAGACGGCTGGCCGACAAGCAGCTTCACTGTGAAATGACGCAGGCTGCTAAGACTTTTATTGTGGACAACGCCTACGATCCAATCTACGGCGCCCGTCCTCTTCGCCGTTATGTGCAGCGGTATGTGGAAACCCTCATCGGCAGAAAAATTCTAACCGACGATTTACTGCCGGGCGCCACCCTGGTTGTGGATATGGAAAATGGTGAGCTGCACATTACCGTTTGCCCTCCCGCACTGGGTAAAACAGAATAAGGTGAGGATATAGAAAAAAGGCGGCGCTTTCCGCGGCATTCTGCTGCGACAAAGCGCCGCCTTTTCATGTGTTCCGCCGTTTTAAAGAAAACAAGCATCTGCCAAGCAGGGAACACGGTATTCGGGCCTGAAAAATATGTTTTTCGCTTCTGAATGAAAGGCTGTCCGCATAAGCTTTTAAAGTGTCAATCGGTTTCCTGCCGTAATTTCTGAAAGAAAATGTCGACTTTTATCGTATTTTCATATAGCATTCTATCGCAACTTCTGTTATAATATTAACTTAGTGTATGCTGTGTGGATATTTTGCCCCTTTCACCGAGGCGATCCGCCGGCGTCCGATTCACCCCAAATATCCGCAAGGAGGAAACGGCAAACATGCAAAAAAAAATCAGCAGTCTTCCTTTTAAAGGAACCGCGGAACAGGAACAGCAGCTGCAAGCCATCATCGAAGCCAATAAGAGCGATCCAAGCAAGCTGATGGCCGTTATGCAGCAAGCCCAAGAT